>JADIMD010000102.1 GCA_017695015.1 Candidatus Cryptobacteroides faecigallinarum
GATGCTTTTCCTTTTGCTCCTTTTGGACATGAAAAAGACAAATCCGACAGCTATCAACGGAATCGCCAGGACAGATATGTCTGCGGAGAATCCGAGAAGTGAAATCAGCCAGGCCGTCACGGTCGTACCGATATTCGCCCCCATTATCACTCCAATCGCATTGGTCAGAGAAAGCAGTCCGGCATTCACGAAACTTACTACCATCACTGTAGTTGCACTGGAAGACTGGATAATGGCTGTAATCATCAAACCTGTCAGAACCCTCTTGAAAGGGTTGGAAGTCATGGATGCCAAAAATGATCTGAGCCGGTCTCCCGCCGCTTTCTGTAGACCCTCGCTCATCAGAGTCATACCGTAAAGAAATAGTCCGAGTGCTCCGAGAAGCGTAAAGAGCTGTAGAATTGCCTGCATAATATTCAACTTGAAAATCCCGACAAAATTATAAAAAATAATTAGATTTGTGCTTTGCCACACAATATGTTTGCCGTAATTTTTTAAAGAGATGAATATCAGGATTCTTTTGGCTGCCGCCGTCTTCATGGCATTTCCCCTGTTTTCCCGGGCACAGTTCTATTCTGTCGGGGACAATCCGGCTTCGGTCAAATGGAGCAGGGCAGATTACGGGCAGTACAAGGTAATATACCCTCAAGGTCTTGATTCCCTGGCAAATGTATACGGGAAATCATTGGAGAAATACAAATACTCTGTCGGCAGGTCTGTCGGATATGTCCCCGGGGAATACACATGGGGAAGGATACCCGTAATCCTGCATCCGTACGATGCACAGTCCAACGGGGTTGTATCCTGGGCTCCAAGGCAGATGAACCTGTTCACCTCGCCGCAGCCATACGGAGGAGAGCCGATGCCATGGGTGGACATGCTTGCCATCCACGAGCAGAGGCATGTGGCGCAGATGCAGGCAGGACTGTCCGGGGCATTCAGACCTTTCGGATGGATTTTCGGGGAGATGTTCAACGGATTCGTAGCAGGAATCTATCCTTCCAACGCCCTGCTTGAAGGAGATGCCGTGATTGCGGAGACCGCCCTCAGCCACTCGGGAAGAGGAAGGACCGCTGATTTCCTCAACTACTATATGATCGCCTTTGACAACGGAGACTACAGAAGCTGGAACAGATGGAGATTCGGGTCGCAGAAATACAACACTCCCGACCATTATGCCGCAGGCTATTTCCTATTGAGCGGAATCCGTTACCTTTACGATGTCCCTGACTTCACGGGAAGGTATTTCCACCATATCGCCAGAAGGCCTTACGACCTCAACGCGTTCAGGAACACCATAAAGAAAACCACAGGCAAAAAACCTAAGGAGGTATACCGCGAGATTGTGGACACGATGTCAGCCATATGGACATCGGAAATACAGTCAAGGGCACCGTTCACCCCATACAGGCAGATAGTCCGCACTCCGTCCAGATACACCGAATATCTGCACACGGACATAATCGGAGACTATCTATACTCCATAAAGACAGGACTGGCACAGCCTGACGCCCTTGTCAGAATCAGCAGGAACGGAAAGGAGGAAGTTATCAGGTCCTTTTCTTCGGAAGTGGGCAAATTCAGCTATTTTCCACACAGGAACAGGTTCTACTGGAGCGAGACTGTCCCTGACAAAAGATGGGAAATGAAGAAGAACTCCATTATCCGCTATTATGACATTACAAAGAAAAAGACTGTGAGCATCACTAAAAAAGGCCGTCTTTTCAGCCCTTACGCCGCTCCTGACGAACAGCACCTCTGTGTGTCGGAATACTATGACGACGGACGGACCGGAGTCACTGTTCTGAACATGGATTCAGGAGAGAGGATTGTGTCAGTATTCGCCCCGGACTCTGTGCAGATAGTCGAAAGCGTGTGGACGGAAGACAAGATATACGCCACGGGAATATCAGGCAACGGGTATGGGCTCTATTCGATAGGCATCAGGGATGAAGGCAGCGACAGCCTAGACCACGAAATAAGATTCTTCGGCGAATGGGAGACTGTCCTGCCTCCACAGCCGGTCAAAATACAGAACATTACCGGGGATGAGGAGAAAATGGTATTCGTCTGCGACAGGACCGGTGTGTATGAGCTGTATTATTTCTATCCTGATTCGGGGCGTCTCGTACAGAAGACTTCCACTCCTTACGGAGCAGATGAATTCGCGTTCAGCCCTGACGGACAATTGGTATACTTCAGCGCCAAGCAATACGACGGCAATCTCATAGGTGTCACATCGAGTGCAAATCTTTTGGACAAGGATGTGGAGTACAGCGACATCCATGTCTATCCTGTGGCAGAAAAGCTGTCGGAACAGGAACGGATGCTTGCTTCCGGAGAATATGAGCCCGACAGCCTGACACGGAAGAATAAGGAAATCAGAACTTATTCTTCATCCACTCCGCAGCGCTACCGGAAATTCGGCAACCTGTTCAAGCTGCATTCGTGGGCGCCGGTCTACTTCAATGTGGACAGGCTCATGGACTTCAGTTTCGACCATAGCTATGAAGCCCTGTCCCTCGGTTTTGCAGGGCTGAGCCAGAACGAGCTCGGGAATGCAGTGACTCAGTTCGGATATTCCGCCCACAAAGACCCTTACAACAAGGACAAATGGAGGCACTCGGGCCATCTCAGCTTCACATACACAGGCTGGTATCCCGTCATAGAAGCTTCCGTAGACTTCAACGACAGGGCATCCAGGAGCACGGTGTTTTCCCATATAAGCACAGGAGACCTGTCTTTCGTCACACGACATACGCAAGTCTCCAACAATCCATATGTCACCGGTAACATATCGGTGTACATTCCGTTCAATTTTTCAAGAGGAGGCTGGTCGATAGGTCTCGTGCCTAAGGTTTCCTACAGCATCTCCAACGATTATGTCAGGACCGATTTCGGGATTACCTATCCTTGGCAGGATATGGGAAATGTCAGGATGCTGTCAGGGTCTACAGGCAGGAATATTCCGGTGCAGACAACCAGCGGCTCTGTCAGGGTATACGCCATGCGTCCTGTCGCATCTTCGGGGATATATCCCCGCTGGGGAATAGGTTTCGAGGGAGGCGCGATGAGCATGCCAGCCTTGGGCAGATATTTCTCTCCTATGACTTTCGGATATCTGTACGGATATTTGCCGGGCATCATTCCTCAGCATGGTCTGCATTTCAGTGTACTGGGACAGAAAGTGCTCAACAGCCTGTCCATGTTCGGAACTCCGGCAGTGAACACCATACCGCAAGGTCTCAGCGCCAATCCCACCCTTGTCACCATCGCTTCCAACTACTCATCACAATCCCTCAAGATGTCCGTGGACTACGCTCTTCCTATCTATATCGGGGACATCTCCATATTCGGACCTTTCATGTACCTCAAAAGGCTAATCCTCAACCCTCATTTCGACTACTCGATGTTCGACTGGATGAGAGGGACAGGATTCTCGGGAAGTCTATATTCTGTCGGGGCGACACTTACGATAGATTTCGAAAGGCTGTTCTGGCTGAGATTCCCGTTCTCCGTAGGAGTCACCTACTCCTACAGCGGAGGCTCGGCATTCGACACCCTTGCCCCTAAACTTGAAAACGATGGTGCCCCGATGGGACACCATTATATAGGACCTGTATTCAGTGTGGATTTCTGACGGCAAGCTCCCATGAGCTGACCCGTACACAGGACTACAGACCTGCAATCCAAGGCTTCACAAGCCCGAAAATCACATATGCCACGACAAGCGTCACAATGATGTTGAATGTCTGCGCTATAAGGAAAGTATAGAGCGGCTTGCGGTTCTCCTTGCCGAAAATGTCCTTGAAACGGGTTTCCAGTCCTATGCACACGAAAGCAATGCTGAACAGTGTGTTCTGGAATCCTTTTGTCACCCCTTTCACCTCCTTTACCATATCTGCATCAAAGACATCGATAAGGCTGAACACCAGAGAAGCAAGGATGAATCCCACCACAAATTTCGGGAACCTGTCCCAAATGACTTTTGCCGACGGCTTCTCTTCCACATTCTTCCCCTGCCTTGTCCACATCAGGGAAATAATGAAAGCAGCCAGACCGAGCAGCACATTCTGGGATGACTTCACGATAATGGCGGTATTGGCGGCGGTCGTAGCGGCATCGGCATCAGCGCCTTTAACCATTGACCCGGCAGCCCCGACAGCTCCAGTCGTATCGATAGTTCCTCCTATCCATGCTCCGGCAACTTCAGGTCCGAGACCGATGACATTGGATATCCATGGCAGAAGATACATCATAGGCACTGCAACTATGAGCACGAGCGACACAACATAAGAAAGCTTCTTGTTGTCCCCGTGGATGACTCCGCATGTAGCTATCGCAGCAGACACACCGCAGATGGACACGGCACTCGACAGCATCGTACCCATTTCAGGGTCCACCTTCATCTTTTTCGCCACCCAGAAAGAGAAATACCATACGGAGAACACAACTATGAGAGACTGTGCAAGCCCGTATACTCCGGATTCCATCACCTCGCCTATCAGGATGGTGGAACCCAGGCAGATAATACCTATCTTGATGTAGAACTCGCTCTGTACCGCAGATTTCAGCCATTCAGGCACCTTGAAGCAGTTGCTTATTATCAGACCGAGAATCACTGCAAAGAACACTGATTCAAAGCCGTATTCCTTCACTGCAGGGATATTTGCAATCAGCTGGGCGCACATCGTAAGGGCGAAAATGACCAGCAGGGACGGGAAAATCCATTTCAATGGTCTGCCGAGCACCGCTGAAGTGACAATGGTGAGCACCAATACGAAAAGAAACATGTATCCGGCGGAAAGCCAGTCGGACAGACTGTCCAATGTCTTAGGCATCACTGGCATCCATTCAGGGAAAATACACGCAAGCGCCAGGATTACCGCTCCTGCAAAGACAATGATCCAGTCTTCGGAGGAGAACTGTTTAAGCCAATTCTTCATTAAGGTTTAGATTTCAAAACGGGACAAAGTTATAAAAAATTTATATTTGCATAAAAATTACGAAAACATGTCCATTATCAACGATGCAAAAGCGGTCTGCACCAAATGCGGACAGAGCAACATAATAAAAATCTACAAGAGCATCAACACGGCGGAAAATCCTGAACTCAGGCAGAAGGTCAAAGACGGTTCGCTTTTCCTCTGGGAGTGCCCTCACTGCGGACAGGTCAACCTTGCAAGGTATGACACCCTCTATCACGATCCCGAGAGGAAGCTGATGGTCTGGATGGTACAGGATGACAATATCTCGGAGACACAGATGCAGTCCATAGCAAACCACACCAAGGCCATGGGAGGATACCGTCTCAGGCTTGTGGACAACATGGGCGGTCTGATGGAGAAAGTCCTGATAGATGAAGCCGGACTTGACGACATTGTGATTGAAATGTGCAAGTTCGTGACAAAAATGGAAATGGCAGGGAAAATGGAAAAATCGGCTGCTGCGGCGTTCATGGCCACACCTTTCCATTTCTACAGGCTTCACGGAGAAGATGACGGACGGCTTTTGACATTCATGTATCCCGACAACGGAAGCATGAAAGGAGTGGACATAGGGTACAATGTCTATGAAGACTGCTCGGGCATAGTCCAGCGCAATCCGCACATACGCCCCGGAAACGGTTTCGAAAAGATTGACTCCTCCTGGCTCGACTCCATAATGCACTGACAGTCAATGCGAGATCGCTGACATATCTTTACATTCGAAAATTATGGGGCAATGGTCGCTGACTCCCCCGATATAGCGTGGTCCGGAATATGTCCTGAACGGCTTTTCACCCACATGCGTGTTGTCCCTCGCCATCAGGAAAGGGACCTTTACAACCTCCATAACGCCCTCCTCTGACATAGTTTCAGACACGACAAACATGTCTATAAGCTCCCATTTGCCCTTATACCTGATTGTTCCCTGCCCTGATTCCTCCACAGTATCTCCGAGGTTTACCATCCTGCCTGCCATGCACGGACCTCCTGCGGCACTCCCCTCTCCACACAGAACCCCGAACAGACCTCCCGAAGGAGTGTCATTGAAATCACCTGTCGCCACAATCCCCGCTTCCGGACCTTCCTCGCAGAAGATTGAGTCGCATACAGACTTCAGAGTCTCCATCGCAATCCTCCTCCTGCCTTCAGAAGCTTCCGCTCCCCCGAATTTGGACGGATGATGATTGACAAGGAAACTCGTGCATACACCATTTCTCCTATCCTTCAGGGAAACACACAGGATATCCCTTGTATGCAAAAGAATCGAGTCCCTGTCATATATCCTGCACGGGCGTGATGACAGCTCCTCGAATATTTCTTTCCTGTACATCAGAGCCACATCTATCCCCCTGTGATCAGGAGAATCATAATGCACGGCAGCATATCCGTATTTCCTCAGTACAGGACTCCTCGCTATCGACTTGACAACAAACAAGTTCTCCACTTCTGCCATACATATCACATCAGGGATTCTGCCTCTATTGTCGGCAATCCACAGGATAGCCTTGGAAACGGCATTGCACTTGGTGTAGAATCTGCTTCGTGTCCATCGTCTCTGCCCTTGCGGAGAAAATTCCGTGTCGCTGTCCCCTGCCCCGGAATCAACATAATCGAAGAAATTCTCCAGATTCCAGAACATGACGAGCAACGGAGTTGTATCATCCCTCTCCTCTGCATGCACAAAAGACTGATGCATAGCTACCATGGACACAAGCACACATAATAGAATCCTGACTTTCATACGCGTGAATCTGCAAATCAGGACAAATATCGACAGCCGCTGCGACGCTCATATGCAAAAAAAGAAAAATGTGGCGAAATGACCGAATAATTAGTAACTTTGCCGCCCTAAATAAAATTTGATAGCTATGTCATTAAAATGCGGAATCGTAGGACTTCCAAATGTAGGAAAATCCACCCTTTTCAACTGCATAAGTTCAGGCAAGGCACAGAGTGCAAACTTTCCGTTCTGCACTATTGAGCCTAATATAGGTTCAACAATAGTTCCTGACAAGAGACTCGAAGAACTCGAAAAACTGTGCAATCCTAAAAGAGTGGTGCCTGCCACTGTCGAGATTGTGGACATTGCAGGTCTGGTAAAGGGGGCAAGCAAGGGTGAAGGTCTTGGAAACCAGTTCCTTGCAAATATCAGGGAGACCGATGCCATCCTTCATGTCCTCAGATGCTTCGATGACCCGAACATCGTGCATGTGGACGGTAGCGTAGATCCTGTGAGAGACAAGGAAGTCATCGACATGGAGCTTCAGCTGAAAGACCTTGAGACAGTGGAAAACCGTCTTGCAAAAGTCCAGAAGCAGGCTCAGGCAGGAGGTGACAAAAGCGCCAAAAGACTGATGGAACTGCTTGTCGAATACAAGTCAGTCCTCGAACAGGGAAAATCATGCAGGACTGTAGTTTTGGACAATCCTGAAGACCAGCAGCTCGCAAAAGAACTGTTTCTGCTCACCAACAAGCCTGTGATGTATGTCTGCAATGTGGATGAGTCATCTGCAGCATCAGGGAATGCATATGTGGACAGGGTAAGGGAAGCTGTCAAGGATGAAAATGCGGAAATCTTAGTCATTGCAGCCAAGATAGAGTCAGACATAGCCGAGCTGGAGACATACGAAGAAAGGCAGATGTTCCTCCAGGACATGGGACTGGAAGAATCAGGCGTGGTAAGGCTTATCCAGCATGCCTATTCGCTGCTGAATCTTCAGACATTCTTCACAGCCGGCGCCGATGAATGCAGGGCATGGACCATCAACAAAGGCGACAAGGCTCCTAAGGCCGCAGGTGTCATACATTCAGACTTCGAAAAGGGATTCATCAGAGCGGAAGTCATAAAATACAATGATTTCATCGAACTCAAATCAGAGGCTGCCTGCCGTGCAGCAGGGAAACTCGGTATCGAAGGCAAGGACTATGTAGTCCAGGACGGGGACATCATGCATTTCCTGTTCAATGTCTGAAAATATTCAATCTCCATATACAAAACAAGTCCGGGTCATTGGCCCGGACTTGCTGTTTATAGTGGTGTGCAGATTCTAATAGAACCTTGCCCTGTTGTCTTTGACATCGCCGTCTTTCATCATGACTGGCATGAGCATCTGGGTGCTGTACTGTGACATCTGCTCGTTTCTTGTCCTTGCATCATCTTCAGTGAAGAATGATCCGGTGTCATGGGCAGTCACCTTATATACATACACTCCTATAGAACCTGTAAGAGGACCGTTGATTACGCCCGGCTCAGCCACGGACACAGCTCCGATGAACTTAGGATCTAGACCCTGTGATGTCAGGGAAGCAAAAGTCACATTGTCGGAAGTGCTGACAGTAGTATTCAGGGCATCTGCTATTGCCTGCATGCTGCCGAGATCCTTTATCTTTTCTGCAACTTCCTGAGTCTTCTTCTCTGCAAGCTTCTGGTTGTAGAGAATGCTCCTTATTGTACCTGCCATCTCCTGAAGTGTAGCATAGCCTTCCTTGTGGACATCCTTCACAGCCACTACGAAGAAATAGTCGTTGTTGACAGTGATGATGTTGGATGCCTGTCCTTTCTTTGCCTCGAATGCCCATCTTGTCACTTCCTTGGTATTGTCGATTGTTCCGAGACGGGATGAGCTTTCAAGCATCCTGTTCACAGGATGAGCATAAAGACCTTCCTCCTGAACAGCTGCCTTGAAATTCTCGTATTTGCCTGCTGCCTTGGTTGCAAGTACATTGGCCTTTGAATAGAACTCGTTGTAAGTAGCCTTTGACGGTATGATTTCCTTCTCGAAAATAGCCACCTGTTTCTTCCTGATAGGGTCAGTTGTCTTCGTAACCTCGACTATATGCTTGCCATACTGGGTGTCGATAGTATAAAGTGTGCCTTTCTTGGCAGTGAGCACTGATTCCATGCCAGGAATCATGAATGTCTGGGTCATCCAGCCGATGTCCCCCCTTTCAGGAACATTCATGTTCTGGTCAGCAGAATACAGGGCAGCGACATTGGAGAAGCTGTTCTTGCCGCTCTTGAGAACTGTCATCAGGCTGTCTGCAAGAGCCTCGTCATCTCCCTGGAGAAGAATATGCCTTACATACACTGAATCAGGTACCATCTTGCTATCCATTACCTTGGCAGCATAGAAAGTGTTGTCTTTCCTGTAGAGAGGTGAAACACCTGTGCTGTTGCCTGCACCGAACACGAAATCATTGATATCCCTTGATACGGTGTTGAGCTCTCCTGACCTGTACCAGTACTCTGAATACTGTCTGTCAGAGTTCCTGAGCAGGAAGTTCTTTACATTGTCAGTGTTGATGAACTCATTGTGAAGCTCGTCAGCCTGTGAAGTAGCCTCTTCGATGTCAGCCTCGGACGGCTCTACCTCATACACCACATATTCGATATCCCTGCTTGCAGGCTGCTCGTAAAGATGCTTGTGCTCCTTATAATATTTCTTTATCTCGCTGTCGCTCACAGTGATTGTGGAATCCTGCGCATATCCGAAAGGCACCATCACGAACTCCACATCGGTAGTGTTGTTGTTCTCCTCGATAGACCTGGTGAGCATCAGAGGGTTGGTCACATTGCTCTGCGTAAAGAGAGACATGTATTTGGTATACAGCTGCTGGGTATACACAGAGTTCTGGAGATAATCCCAGAGACTCTTCATGTTTCCTGTAGGATCGTTTCCTGCATTGAGCACGAACTGACGGAGATTCTCCACTGAGAAGTTTCCTGTCTCGTCACGGAAAATCTGTGAAATCATAGGGGAAACCATATCGCCTGTAGTCAGGTCGAGAAGCTCCGCTTTACCTACATTCAGACCGGCTGCCTTTGCATTGCCATAGAAAAGATACTGGTCTATCATAGACTGCCAGACAGCATTCCTTATCATTTCCTGCTGCTGTTCGCTGTGGACACTGTTGCCTGTGAGCATCTCGTTGATAGCGGTAAACTGCTCTACCTCCTTCTGGAAGTCAGTGTATGATACTGACTTGCCGTTTATCTCACCTACATCATATTTTGATGACATGGATGCAGACACCGACTGAAGTGTGCCCGGATCTATGATAAATGACAACAGGGCCAATGCAATGACCACTGAGATGACAACTCCGAGCCTTACACGAATTTTTTCAAGAAGCGCCATATTTTTTCTCTTTAATTATTATCTATTAAACATATGAGCCGCGAAGATAACAATTTTCATCCAATTCATCACTATTTTTTTAACAGTGGTCCTATAAAATTGGCTGAATCAATCTTTACCGCCGTAGTATCCTGATTTACATATCCGAAACTGTTGAAAGGCCTTTTGATGATGGATTCCCTCGCCCTCTGGTCGGACTCCATTCCAAACCCCTGCATGAACCCGTCAGGAGAATGCAGCTTGACATAGCAGTGCGTATAAAGCCTTTCATTCTTCCTGTCCCAGTACAGGGTGTCCGTCTCCATCACTTCCTGATTGATAATGTTCTTCACGACTACATTGCCGTAGGCCTCCCAGCTCTCCCTCCCATCCTCGTAACTGAGGTGCCTGGCATTGTCTGAAGTCAGCTCCGTCTCGAGAAGTCCCTCCTCATTGTATCCGAATACCGCTATCCCTTTCGGGAAAAGCTCATAAGACAGTGAATCGGTCTGGTATCTTTCCATCAGAGGAGACTCCATCCTCATCTTCAGCAGACCGTTCTCTGTCTGCACCACGAACATGTCATCCACAGTCTGTACAGGCGTGGACTCCATATCCACAGTCCCTGTCATCTCAAGCTTTCCCTTGCAGGAATAAACGACGAAAGCAACCGCCGCAGCGGTTGCAATCATTATCGGTTTCCTTATGTTTATTCCGGATTTCAAATTACTGCTGTGTCCTTACTGTTGTTGTAGCTGTCATTCCGTTGCATGAAACGGTATATGACTGTCCTGCCGTAAGATCATACATGAACGCGTCTCCTGTTGTAGGATAGTAGGTGCTGTACTGCGCAATGTGCTTGTTGCACTCTTCAGCAAGAGTAGGGTCTGCGTTCTTTGCCTTCACCATGTAGTCTACTGCCACCCAGTAAGGTGCCCTGGTCTCGATTTCGTCACCCTTGCATACTGTTGAGCCCCAGATAGTTCCTGCAAGCATGTATGCCTTGCCATGTATGCTGTTGTCAGCATCGGCCTCGATAGCCTTTACTGTATATTTGTAAGCCTCGGCATTCCTTCCGTTCTTGTAGCAGAACTGTGCAAGCTCGAAGCAGTAGTCTGCATCTTTCTCAGTGTCTGATTCCTCTGAAGCTATAGCCTCTTCCATCATCTTGACTGCATTGTCCACATCACCTCTGACAGAGTAGATCCTGTAAAGGAAATATGCTGAATTATGGGTAGGGTCAAGCCTGTGCATTGTGTTGGCTGCAGCAAGGAAGAGGTCATTGTCAGTACATTCTTCAGTGATGCTCATGATCCTTACGATGTTCGTAGCAAGCTCGAGGTCATCAGGATTTGCTTCGAGTCTCGGAGTAAAGAGTGCGATGAGATCGTCGCAGCTTGCAACCTTGCTGGTTATGAAAAGACTCTCGATATCACCCTTGATCTTAGGAATGGTGATGTCATTAGGCTTTGCAGCTGCTATCTGCTCCATATATCCCATGGTCTGGTCATATACATTGAGCACATCCTCAGGGCTGAGAAGTCCATCCTGAAGCAATGTTATAGCCACATTGAGCTGGAAAAGGAAAATGTTAGGGAATGTGTTCTCCTTGTTGTTATCCACAATCTTGGAAAGTTCCTCATAAAGAGTCTGGTTGTCATCCTTGATATAGTTGATCATATCCAGACCGAGGTTGTTGTAGGCAACTACAGAATAAGAAGGATAATTCTCAATCCTTATCTTGTCGATGGTAATCAGGGTGTCAACCAGAGCTTCCTTATAGACTGCATTCCTGCTGTTCTTCCTGATAAGGTCGCGGTACATTACAGCACCGTTGACAAGCATGGACTGGTTAGCTGTCGGAGGGCAAAGCTTGAAAGCCTTTCTCCAGTGAGGTATTGCCTCATCGTAATTCTTCTGTTTGAAATATTCCTGGTAATAGGACAGATACTTGATACATTCCGCACTGTCTGCCCCGTACTTACCCTGTGCGGAAAGAATGCCGCTGCCCATCATCATAAGAGCGGCCGAAAACAACAAAATAGCGACCTTTTTCATAATTGTCATATGGTTAATATATTTTATTCATATCTCGGTTTATGGAACCACAGGTCATGTATGTTGAACCCTACGGAAATGGTAGCATAGCGCTCTCTCACCATGTCTGCACGGAGACTTCCCCTCTGTCCAAGATCCACTCCTACGGTGATACCGTTGTAAAGTCTGAAAACCGGCAAAGTCACTCCAAAAGTTATGCCTACGGCATTGACCTTATTACCGTTAAATCGATAATACGACTCGTCATAGTAAACTCCGGCCCTGTAGGTACACCTTCTCAGATAATACCTGATGTCATTTCTGTTGGGAACTATCTCGAATCCTGCACGGAATGACTGAGACACCGAAGAAGAGAAACCTTCAGTCACAAATCCTGTATATACCGGATTGTCCATCCCGGAGTTTCTCCAGTCAGACCTCAGATAATCGAACTCGACACTCCATCTTTCTCCGCTTCTCAAAGAAATACCCACACCGAGCTCGTCCCCTATTTTCAAGCCCTGGTTGTTGTTCCTGACATTATATGTGATGGTATCCCTCACTGAAGAAAGCTCAGCATATTCATATGCGGTGGTATGACCTGTCATATTGGTCTGGAGACGGTATGTGGCACCAACAGTGAGCCTGAGGCTGTTGCCAAGCGGCTGCTCGTACTGCAGACCGAACTTCCCTGTCATGGCCCTCACGAGCATTTCGGAACCTGAAGAAATGTCCCTGTAGGAAGCATCTGCAAAATCATATCCCGAAGCCTTATCGAGAGTTCCGAACATGTATATGAATTCCGCCCCGACAGAGAGCCTTTTCCAGAATGTAACTCCTCCTCCTGCAAAAAGCTGATATACACTCCCCTCCCCAAAATGGGAATGGCTTATGTTGTTGGTGTTGCCTATAATGTCCTGCCGGGTCACATTGCTGGAAAAATCATATCCGACATCACTGAAAGGCGTGACTCCTATCATGAATGCAGAAGACTTATAGATAGGGAAAGCTATTACGAAATTGTAGATGTTGAAAGTATTGTTTCCGGATCTGAGTCTCCTGCCAGCAAGATTCTGGTCGAATATCACATTCTTTTCCATCACTCCGAAATCAGCCATGAAAGAGCTTGAATCGATGGAACTTATGGCTGCAGGATTCATGTAGTTGATATATCTCC
This sequence comes from Candidatus Cryptobacteroides faecigallinarum, assembly GCA_017695015.1. Taxonomy (GTDB): domain Bacteria; phylum Bacteroidota; class Bacteroidia; order Bacteroidales; family UBA932; genus Cryptobacteroides; species Cryptobacteroides faecigallinarum. Next base: position 13,320 of record JADIMD010000102.1, read on the forward strand.
TGTTCCTGTTGGCGATACCTACACCGCCCATGCTCTTGTTGTATGCGGACCCTTCTTTCGCAATGTCACCCACACCGAATACAGAATAGGGAGAATAAGCGCCATATGCCGCCCCGCTCTGTGTCTGGGCATCCAAAGACACACAGACAAGAAAGAATATAAATGAAAAAGTTACACTAAGAATCCCTTTTGTCATATCCATCAGCTATTAACGCCAACCCTATCAGCACAAGGTTACAAACTACAAAGATGGAGTTTTTCATCCGTTTTGCAAAATAAATTGCGTCTCCGCCCGTAAAAACCGACATATTTTCAGGATGAAGACGAAAATAACCGTCTATCTCAAACATCATGCCTTGTATGATACCGGAACCGATGGAAGAAACCACAGAAGTGCCTTCCTGCTCCGTAACATCTGGTGTATCTATAAGAGGAAGTGACTTGGAATACCTGTTGACAGACTTGAACCTTGTCCTGCATCCCGGGGAAATGTTCCCTCCTTTGTAATTGCCTTCGGCATCAAGAAAATCTATGGTGAGCATGGTGCCGAAATCGAATACAGTGCATGACTTTCCCTTGAACAGGTATCTTGCCGCAACCATTGAGGCCATCCTGTCAGGAGCAAGGTACTCCGGAAGTCCTGCCGTCTCCTCGCATCCAGACCATCCAGCCGCCATGACAACGAGCTTGTCACACTCATTTTCAAGCAATGACAGACTTCTTGCCGACAGCTCCCTTACAGTAGATATGACCATCACCGCCGGCTTCACCTTGGATGTGATGGACAAGATGAAGTCAACCGTCCTTTCACCCTGATACCGGAAAGTCTTGCCGAGAGTCACCCCGTCTGCCCATGCGGCTTTCAGTGCCGTATTTCCTATGTCTATTATAAGATTGGCCATCGGTAAATACCTGTCATATTCAGTTCAACCTGGCAAAATTAACAAAATTTATCCATATCCTATGAAAGCTTTTGCAACACGGAATAAGCCTTGGAGATGCTGTCCACTTTTCTGGATATAATCCTGAGCCTGTCGTCATTTTGCTTGAGTTCAAACAGTTTCGGATTCTTGTTGATATTTTCTATTATGCCGGCGAATCTCTTTGACCTGTAATATTTGGACATAGGATTGGATATGAAGAACGCTATCAGCACGCCGTTCTTTATTATCACCTTGTCGAAACCGAGTTTCTCTGCAAGATGCCTGATTCTCACAATGTCAAATAGCCTCCGGACTTCTTCAGGGAATTTTCCGAAACGGTCCACCATCCTCTTTTCCATAAGTTCGAGAGTCCTGTCATCGGATGTGGAATCAAGCTCCTTGTATATCCTTATCTTCTCTGCGGTGACATCGATATAGGAATCAGGAATCAACGCAACCTGGTCGGTCTCTATCGTACAGTCGGTGACAAGGGCGTCATTGTCGCTCCTCGAACTTATACCTGTCTCAACACCAAGCTCTTCCATGGCTTCGGCAAGAATCTTCTGGTATGTCTCGAATCCCATGTCGGAAATGAAACCGCTCTGTTCAGCCCCGAGAAGATTCCCAGCACCTCTTATGTCAAGGTCCTGCATGGCTATATTGAATCCGCTTCCAAGATCCGAAAATGCCTCTATGGCCTTTAGCCTGCGCCTTGCCTCATCAGTTATCGTCACAAGAGGAGGCACCACAAGATAGCAGAAAGCCTTTTTGTTGGACCTTCCTACCCTTCCCCTGAGCTGGTGCAGGTCGCTCAGCCCTATATTCTGGGCCTGATTGATGATAATGGTGTTGGCATTAGGTATGTCGAGACCATTCTCTATGATAGTCGTGCACAGAAGCATGTCATAGTCTCCCGACATGAAGTCCATTATCTTGTCTTCGAGCTCCTTTGCAGCCATCTGTCCGTGGGCTACACATATCTTCATGTCAGGCACGAGCCTCTGGAGTATGTCGCATATCGAATCCAGCTCCTCCACCCTGTTGTGTACGAAAAATATCTGCCCTCCCCTGTCGAGCTCATAGTTAATTATCTTCTTTATGAGGTCGTGGTCGAAAAGGATGATTTCCGTCTGGACAGGAATCCTGTTGGGCGGCGGAGTGTTGATTATGGAAAGGTCCCTGGCTCCGAGCAGGGAGAACTGCAATGTCCTCGGAATAGGTGTGGCTGTAAGGGTGAGGGTATCCACACTCAGCTTCAGCTGCCTGAGCTTCTCCTTGGCGCTTACACCGAATTTCTGTTCCTCATCTATTATAAGCAGCCCGAGGTCCTTGAAATCGAAACCTTTTCCGAGAAGCTTGTGCGTACCTATCACGATGTCGAGCTTGCCGTTGCGAAGCCTTTCCTGTATGTCGGAGATTTCTTTGGCGGTCCTCAGACGGCTCACATAATCTATGTTGCAAGGGAAATCTTTCAGCCTGTTCTTGAATGTATTGTAATGCTGGAGGGAAAGAATGGTGGTCGGAACGAGCACTGCCACCTGCTTGCTGTCAGCCACTGCCTTGAATGCAGCCCTGACCGCAACCTCAGTCTTTCCGAAGCCTACATCTCCGCACACAAGCCTGTCCATAGGGCAGTCGTCCTCCATGTCATGCTTCACGGCAGCGACAGCCTTTTCCTGGTCAGGTGTGTCCTCATACATGAAAGAAGATTCGAGCTCGGTCTGAAGATATGAATCAGGAGAATACGCAAATCCTTTCGACGCCTTTCTCTTGGCATACAGCTGGATGAGCTCCTTGGCTATATCCTTCACCTTGGACTTGGCGCTGTTTTTCATGTTCTGCCAAGTCTTGGACCCGAGCTTGTTTATCTTTGGAGGCACACCGTCCTTGGACCTGTATCTCGATATCTTATGCAGGGCATGGACGGAGACGAACACCACATCGTTATCCTTGTAGATGAGCTTGACCACTTCATTCACCCTTCCCTTGTCATCTTTCATCTTCACAAGCCCACCGAAAATTCCTACTCCATGGTTTATATGGACCACATAATCTCCGATATTGAACGCCGCAAGGTCATTGATTGTCAGCTGTTCGCTCTTGTCCACAGTTCTTCTGATGCTCACTCTGTGGAACCTGTCGAAGATTTCATGGTCAGAATAGCAGCATACCTTGTCATCATGGTCTATGAATCCGCTATGGATATTCTTTCCTGGGCAGAACTCGGGTATAAGACCTCCATTCTGGGAAAGTATCGATTTAAGCCTGTCGAGCTGGGACTCCTTTTCACCATAGATAACAACCCTGTATCCCTCTTCCATCCTCTTCCTTATATCCTCGGTCAGGAGTTCGAAATTCTTGTTGAACACAGGCTGGGGGGAAATGTTGAATTTCACGGCATCCCCCGCATCTTCCCCAAGAGGGACTTCAAGGTATACGGTCCTGAATTTCAAAAGATCCCCGAAAAAAGACTTCGACTTGTACATGTCGGAAGAATCGAGCCAGACAGTAGTATCATCGGGAAAGATTCCGGTGACTGGCATGCCGGCTTCATCCTCACTGGAGGTTACAATGTCAGGGTATATCTCCACATGGTCAACACTTCCAGTGGAAAGCTGTGTGTTGCAGTCGAATATGTTTATGCTTTCTATCTCGTCCCCGAAAAAGGAAATCCTGAAAGGATTGTTGAAAGAATACGAAAATATGTCCACTATTCCGCCCCTTAAAGCGAACTGCCCGGGTTCCGCCACGAAATCCACCTTCTCGAATCCATCCCCCACAAGTATCTCCATGATTCTTTCATGACTGATTTCGTCCCCAGTCTTCAGTTCGAGCACCGAATCGCTTATTTTCTTTCCTGAAGGCAATTCCTCCTCAAGGGCTTCAGGGTATGTGACGATAAAAAGCGGACCATCCTCCTTCCTGTAGCCGGAAACGGCAGTGACGGCAGATGTCCTCTGCACCCTCAAAGTAGCCTTGTAATTGCTTCTTTCGAGATTTTTTCCGAGCTCGGGGAGGTAAAACACCCTGTCTCCTTCCACAAGACAATACAGGTCAGAAGCGCAATATTCAGCCGCATCCTTGCCTGGAAGCACTATGAGATGCAATCCTTCTGACGCCACACCTGAAAGCACGAACCATCTTGCTGAAAGAAACAGCCCGGAACAGCACGCCGACCTCGAAGACCGTATTCTTTCGGAAAGTGTATTTGAAGATTTGCTGCTTATCAACATTTGTTTGAAATTTCTGTTAAAAACCTATTGAAAACCCTGTTGAAAACTTTTAAAAACAAGATTGGCTAATTAAGTGAATACTTATATAACCGGACTAAATCGAGAAAAGCAAGCATTTGCCGATAATCTTTTAAATGATATTTGCATAAAGTTCCAAACAGGATATACCATATATAATAAATTGATTATCAATGCTTATTGGAGTTTATCAACATTTCAACAGCCATATAAAATCCATTATCAAATAAAAAATATAAACTATATTTGTATTTATTATTTTCTCATCGGCCTATGCAGGAAAGATTCGACCCTCACAGAATCGAGGGCAAAGATAATGAAATAGACGGAATAATAAGACCGCAGGACCTGGAGGAATTCACGGGTCAGGACAAGATAATATCGAATCTGAAGATATTTGTACAGGCCGCAAAACTCAGGGGCGAAGCTCTCGACCATGTACTTTTCCACGGACCTCCGGGGCTCGGCAAGACCACGCTTGCCCATATAATAGCGAATGAGCTCGGGGTGAACCTCAAGGTGACTTCAGGACCTATTCTGGACAAGCCTGGAGACCTTGCCGGGCTGCTTACCTCGCTGGAGGAGGGGGATGTGCTGTTCATCGACGAGATACACAGGCTTTCTCCGGTGGTGGAGGAATACCTCTACTCAGCGATGGAGGATTTCGTGATAGATATAATGATTGACAAGGGCCCGGGAGCCAGGTCTGTCAGGATTTCTCTCAATCCGTTCACCCTTGTGGGAGCTACCACGAGAAGCGGTCTTCTGACATCTCCTCTCAGGGCAAGGTTCGGCATAAAGTGTGCCCTCGAATACTATGACACGGAAAATCTCGTGTATATAGTAAAAAGGAGTGCAAGGATACTTAAAGTCGGGATTTCCGATGATGCGGCATATGAGATAGCTTTGAGGAGCAGGGGAACACCGAGGATAGCCAATTCTCTTTTACGCAGGGTGAGGGATTTTGCGCAGGTGAAGGGCAACGGGGACATCGACCTTGCCATAGCGAGATTCGCCCTCGATGCCCTGAATATAGACAAGAGGGGATTGGATTCCATTGATAACAAGATACTCAGGACCATCATTACCAAGTTCAAGGGAGGTCCTGTGGGAGCAAACACCATAGCGACGGCAGTAGGGGAGGACCAGGGTACTCTCGAAGAGGTATATGAGCCGTTCCTTATAAAGGAAGGTTTCATTGTGAGGACACCGAGGGGAAGGGAAGTGACGGACCTTGCATATCGTCATCTTGGCATAGATAGGACCGATAGTGTTGAGAATCTTCTATTTTAATTGGTCGTTTGCTTAAAAATCATTAAAATTGTGGCGAAATTTCATTAAACAATATAAAATGGCCGAAAAACTAATTTCTAAGATTCCTGAGGGTCCTTTGTCCGAGAAATGGACAAAGCATAAATCTCAGCTTCGTGTTGTCAATCCGGGCAACAAAAGGAAAATTGAGATCATCGTCATCGGAACCGGACTTGGCGGAGCTTCTGCAGCAGCTTCTCTGGGTGAACTCGGTTATAATGTCAAGGTGTTCTGCATAAGCGATTCGCCTCGAAGGGCTCATTCCATCGCAGCCCAGGGCGGTATAAATGCAGCGAAGAACTACCAGAATGACAATGAC
>JADIMD010000103.1 GCA_017695015.1 Candidatus Cryptobacteroides faecigallinarum
CTTTCGCGGCTTCTCCCGTCGCCACATTTCCTGCAATTATCTCTATGCCCGGAAGAGCCTTGCAGGCCTTCTTGATGACATCAAGCACATATACGGAATGCCCGTGCGCAGTGTCTACGACCACTGCATCCGCCCCTGCACTCGTGAGCATCTCTATCCTTTCGATCGTGTCCGATTTCACTCCCACAGCCGCAGCCACGAGAAGACGGCCCTTGGAATCCTTCGAAGCTATAGGATTGTCCTTGATCTTCATAAGGTCCTTGTAAGTGATGAGGCCCACTAACTTCCCGTCCTTGTCCACTACAGGCAGTTTCTCGAACTTGTGGTTCCTTATTATATTGGTAGCTTCCTCCAGCCCTATTCCCTGAGGGGCGGTCACAAGATTCTCGGATGTCATGACCTCTGAAACAGGAAGTCCCATATTGTCCTGGAACCTGAGGTCCCTGTTGGTCACTATACCTATAAGATAATTGTTGGCGTCCACAACCGGAATACCTCCTATGTGGTGCTGGGCCATCATTCCGAGGGCAGCCCCGACAGTCGCATCCGGCCTGATGGTGATAGGGTCGTAGATCATGCCGTTCTCCGCCCTTTTCACCCTGCGGACCTGGGCGACCTGCTGCTCGATGGTCATGTTCTTGTGGATCACGCCGATACCTCCGGCCCTTGCGATCGCGATAGCCAGCTCAGACTCCGTCACGGTATCCATTGCGGCAGACACGATAGGGGTATGGAGCCTGATATTTCTTGAAAACTCTGTAGTGACATCTACATCTCGAGGCAGGACCTCAGAGCGTGCAGGAACAAGCAATACATCATCGAAGGTGAGTCCTTCGGGAATCTGAGAATTAACTATAGTCTGCATCCGTAAAAATTTTACCTGCAAATATAGTGATTATTCCTTATATACGATTTTTAATTTGCAACGGATTTTTCATTGCCGGGATTTCACACAATTGTAACAGTCTTTACATAATCTTAATCATTTCAACATTTTTCCGAAATTTTTTGAGGATATTTTCGCCGCCGAATTAAGGCAGTTCAAAATAAGGCAGTTATGTATTCGAAACTATTCTTGTCCGCAATTCTGTTGGCGGCTCCTCTCATTTCAGAAGGGAAATCCGCAGCGGACAGCGAAGATGACAGCAAGATCATCATTTCTACCGACAAATCTTCATGGACAATACGGGGAAAGGTAATTGACGCACAGACAGGCGAAGAAATCATAGGTGCGGCAGTGATGGTCAAGGACGACCCGGAGAAATGGGCGGTTTCAGGGCTCGACGGGAGTTTTTCCGTGTCTGTAGATGCAGGCGAATCAAGCACTCTCGTATGCTCCATCATCGGATACAGGCAGGCTGAATTCATCTGCTCCGAGACAGAGAACAATCTGACAATCAGAATGGAAGCCGACAGAATCATGCTGGACGGGGCAACTGTAATGGCAGAGAACCACGGCAAGACGGAAGCAGGAGCGAGAGGGATAGAAAAAGCATCGTTGAATGTAGTGAATGTGATGAGCGCCAAGGCGATGGAGCTGTCCCCCGATGTCACTGTGGCCAATGTGATCAAGAGAATGTCAGGAGTGACTGTCGAGAGGAACAGCAGTGGAGAAGGGAGATATGCCATCCTCAGGGGAATGGACAAGAGATACAACTACACCCTGGTCAATGGAGTGAAGATACCAAGCCCTGACAACAAGAACAGGTTCGTGCCTCTCGATATTTTCCCGTCGGAAATGCTTGACCGCCTGGAGGTGACGAAATCATTGACAGCAGACATGGAGGGAGACGGCATCGGAGGTGCAGTGAACCTGGTAATGAAGGACGCACCTGAAGACATGGAGCTCGACATCAATTTCTCCACGGGATACAGCGCTCTGTTCTTCAACAGGGATTTCCAGTCATTCAACCATGGGAAATCCAGAAAGCAGTCCCCGTTCGAACGCATGGGGAAACCGCTCGACAACTATGCTGTCACTGCCGACGATTTCAGCATGGACAATCTGCGTGTGAAATCAGCCGCTCCCCGGCCTGACATCGTAGGCGGTTTCTCATATGGAGACCGGTTCTTCAACGGCAGGCTGGGGCTGATGGCGGCAGTGAGCTTCCAGAATCTCATGAGAGGCAAAGACTCTGACATTTATTATTTCTCAGGGTCTTCATCAAAAGGAACTGAATTCAGGGAGTATTCCGAGGACCAGATGAGGCTCGGAACACATCTGAAACTGGACTACAGGGCAGGTGAAAGGCACAAGTTCATGTTCTATTCAGGATATATGGACATGAGGGAGAGCGAAGTGAGGGACGCAAGGAACAGCCAGGACTGGATGATGAGGATGAAATACAACCGCCAGTACATATTCAACTCCACCCTGAAAGGAGAACATGCCTTTTTAGAGGACAAGGCGTTGAAACTCGACTGGACAGGCGTATTCTCATATGCATACAACATGACTCCCGACGAGGCGAGGATAAACATGAACGGGTACAATCTTGCCAAAGACGATGCAGCCAACAGGAGATGGGCACACAATTCAGACAGGGATCTTGCAGGATATGTCAACCTTTCCTATCTGCTTGATTTCCACAATTCCTCGACTCTGCTTCTGAAAGCCGGAGGAATGTACAGGGACAAGGCCAGGGACAGTTTCTTCAATGAGTGGTATTTCGACTCTGCCACAGAAGATTCGCAGATATACAGGCAGGACTGGAACAATTTCGACGAACTGCTGCTTGAGCCTGCCCACAAAGGATTCGGCAATATCAGCGACCCTCTCAATTACGATGCGACCGAGAAAATCGCTGCCGGATATTTCATGACGAAATACACAAGGGAGAAATTTGAGGTGACGGCAGGTGTCAGGGCGGAGAATACCAGACAGGGATACCTTCTCGACTATCCTCTCGAAAATGCCGACCCTGCCGGGGAACAGAACTACACCGACATCCTCCCGAGCATTCATCTGAAATACAATGTCCACAAAAACGCCAACCTGAGACTTTCTTACGGGAGGTCAATCAACAGGCCGGGATTCTTCGAAATCGTGCCATACACTATTCTCAACGAAGACTATGACGAGAAGGGAAACCCCGATCTGAGACATACGGTGGCGGACAATATCGACCTGAGATATGAATTCTTTCCGAAATCTTCGGAGCAGTTCATGGTGGGACTGTTCTGGAAGAATCTCAAGGACCCTATCGAATACGGTTTGCTGACACTCGGTGCAGACACATATCTCCAGCCAACGAATTTCGGCGACGCCATGAATTACGGAGTCGAGGTGGATGTGATGAAATATTTCAACTGGTTCGGAATCAAGGCGAACTACACATACACCCACTCTGCAATCACTACAGACAAGACAATCAGAGGAGAAGACCATCAGGTATACAACATACAGCAGACAAGACCTCTGTACGGACAGGCCGCACATGTGGCAAACCTTTCCCTCCTGCTCAATTTCCAGAAAATCGGTCTGGAAGGACAGGTGTCGGGGAGCTACACCGGGAAAAGGCTGAGCGAAGTCTCCCGCTGGTACAATGACGACATATGGGAAGCCGGATTCTTCACTTTAGATGCATCGATAGAAAAATCTTTCAGAATAGGCATATCCATATATGCAAAAGCGACGAACCTCCTCAACTCTCCGCTCCTGAGATTCATCACCCCCGGTCCGATGACAGAAGGGATGAACAGGGAAAGATACCAGGGAGGAGTCGTCGAGAGGAGAGAGTGGAACGGACAGAGCGTGATGATTGGTCTCCGCTACAGATTCAACATGAAAAATAACCTTTAAACAATAAATTTTATGAAGAAAAGTAAATTCTTGATGCTCGCAACGGCTTTCACATTCATGCTTACTGCCTGCGAGAAGGACAACACTCCTGAAATTCCGTCAAATTCAATCTATCAGGACATCGAAGGAGTAATCGGAGAAGGACAGACAATAGAAGTGACAGGCAAGCATCTCCGTATACCGGAAGGCAAAAGTCTCACGCTGGAGGCCGGTGCAACAATAATATTCAGCAATGAAGGAGTGGGGTCCAACAAAGCCCCTATCGAATTCACCGTGGACGGCAATCTTTACTGCCTTGGAACAGCAGAAAAGCCTGTAATGCTCACTGTTGCAGAAGAGCTGAGAACTGAAGCAAATACCTTTGCCGCTCTCTGGGGAGGCATAGTTGCAGGAAGGACCTGCGAGGAAATGGTGATCGACCATACCGTCATCGAATATACGGGAGGCTCTGTGATTGTAGGCTCTCCGGCTGCCAGCAACGGATATTATGAGGCCGGTGGAGACGAATATCCTCAAATCACGACCAACAATCCTGAAGGCAGATACATCATTACCAACTCAATCATCCGCAATGGTCTGTCTGACGGCATATACATGCAGGGCGGAGAAGCCATCATCGCCGACAATATTTTCAGGGCTAATGGTGAGACAGGCGGAGAAGCCGTGAACATCAAATCCGGTTGCCGCGTGGATGTGGCCCGCAATGTCATGTACTCACCAAACACCAACGGGCTGAAGCTTTCAAGCTCCGACCAGAGCGATGTCAGATATCAGGCAGAAATCTGCGCTTACAACAATACAATAATCGGTGCAGGCTGGAGAAGGGAAGACGAGAAAGGCGGCGGAATCTATGTGGAGGAGAATGCCAATGCAAAAGTATTCAACAATCTTATGGTAAACTGCAAGTTCCTCGCCATGACCCCTGCATGGAATGAAGGAGGGGAAGACTGCTACGACAGGGACAATTCAGTCATCGACTATAACTTCTATGCGTCCGGAACAGTGGCCAGCTCGATTTTCTATGAAGGTCCATACGAGGATGACGGCGAAATGTTTGAATATTCAGGCGTGAAGATCCCGTATGAGGGGTACGCATATGCCCATGCTGAATATGACACCGAGAAGGCAGACCTTCACAGCATTATCGCAAAAGATGCAGAGAAGGCAGAAGAACTCGACCCTATGTTCGCCGCCTACAATCTCGATGTGGATCCGTCAAAGCTTCTCTGGAACAAGACTGAAGTTTCGGACTTCTATCTTCAGTCCGGCTCTCCTGCGCTGTCAGACGCATGCCCTGCAAGCCAGTACACTCCATATTTCGCATCCGATGGGATACGCATCGAGGGCACAGGCAAGACCTATACTTCTCCTGCCGTAACAGCACAGTTCGGTGCTCTCGGAACGAAATAATTTATGCAAATTTGCATGAAACGACTAAAATTTTGAATCATGAGAATCCATTTGACAATCATGCTCGCCGCAGTCTCGCTTCTGGCAATTTCGTGCTGTGGAGGCAACGGGCAGAAAACGGCATATCCGACTGCAGAATGGGCAGCATTGGAGCAGCCGCTCAACTTCTACCTGGTGAACGACACAGGCCGCAACGGATATTATGACCAGAAACCAATAGCTGCCACAATGGGACAGATGGCCGAGACAATCGACATCGAATTCGTGGTAGGGGCAGGCGACATCCATCATTTCGAAGGAGTGCGCAGCGTCTCCGACCCTCTGTGGATGACCAACTATGAACTCATCTACTCACATCCCGATCTGATGATTCCGTGGTATACCGTCTGCGGCAATCATGAATACAGGGGCAATACGCAGGCGCCTGTGGACTACAGCAAGATCAGCGCCAGGTGGAACATGCCGTCCAAATATTACACTTTCGTGAAAGAAGAGGACGGAGTGACCGTGAGGATAGTAATGGTCGACACATGTCCGATGATCGACAAGTATCGTGAAGACACCGAAAAATATGGCGATGCCTCAAAGGAAGATTATCAGGCTCAGCTCGAATGGATTGACGATGTGCTTTCCGGGGCAGATGAGGACTGGGTACTTGTAGTCGGACACCATCCGATTTATGCATACACCGACAAGAGCGAAAGCGAAAGGACAGATCTCCAGAAAAGGCTCGACACCATCATCAGAAAATACGGGAATGTGGACATGTATCTCTGCGGACACATCCATACTTTCCAGCATATCAGCAAAGGCGGTATCGATTATGTGGTGAACTCTTCGGGTTCCCTCAGCCGCGATGATGTGCAGCCGATTGACGGGACGGTATTCTGCAGCAACAAGTCAGGATACTCGCTCATCACGGCATCGGAGAATGAGCTCGACCTTCATATGCTCGACAAGGACGGGAATGTACTCCACACCGTAACAAGGACAAGATAATATTCATTCCATATTGTCGTCTGACGCGTGATGCGGCAGATTCAGAAGCCCCCGGATGTTCTGCCTTACCCTGGGGGCTGTTTTATTGTATGATAGGAATCAGCGTCCTGAGGCGGACACCATTTCCATTATCCCGGCATTGAACCTGTCCTGCCGGAGAAGGCATTCGAGAGTCTGATGCATACGGTATCTCCAGTAGTGGCGCGGTCTGGCAGGAATATTTATCCTTTCCTTGAACGGGTCGTCAAGCCTGAGCGCCCCGTCTGTGGAAAGCCAGTCCTGCAAAGGCAGTATCACCAGCATGGACGGAGATTCGAGGTTCATTTCTATGATTCTCCGGCATATCCACGGCTCGCAATGCACGGGAGCTTCTCCCGGATATCCGAGGACTTCTTTCCAGAAATGCTCCGTCACATCCCTGTCTTCCTCCCACCATGCCCTCAAAGGATTCATGTCGTGTGTGGAAGTGGTGCAGACTGAATAATAAGGATATGCAGCAGGGTCGGCAAACCGTTCACCGAACTTCTTGGACATCCTCTGTATTTCAAGGGAGAGAATCTGATATTCGCTCATCACATCAGGCACACAGCCAGGAATCATTCCAAGGTCTTCTCCGCAGGCCAGCATCCCTGTGGCTGTAAGCAGCGAAGGCAGTTTCTTCATAGCCGATTCTTTCCAGAACCCGTTGTGCCTCCTGTAAAAGAAATCCTCATGCAGGCTGTCGAATGTCTTCTTCATGTCTTCCGGCAGCCCCGAATATACAGATGTATTCTGTGCTGCGATACGGGGATGCCAATAACCCCTTTTCTTGGGGTCAGGCAAGAAAAGTACATCTTTCCCCCTTGACTTTCCCGTACAGGCCTTCATGCGGAAGCCCACAGACTCGAGTTCCGCCGTCCTGTACGGCATGGCAGGGTTGAAATGCCCGAGAAGTCCGCTCACATCATCCAGAGGGATCTCCCATATACGGAAAAATCCGAGGATATGGTCTATCCTGAATGCATCGAAATAGCGTGACATATTGCCGAGCCGAGACTTCCACCACGCATAGCCGTCTTTCGACATCTCTTCCCAGTTGTAGGTCGGGAAGCCCCATACCTGACCGTCCTCGGAAAATGCATCCGGGGGAGCTCCTGCCTGGGAATCCATGTTGAAAAGTCTTGCATTCGTCCATGCATCCACGCTTGTCCTGCTCACCCCGATAGGCAGGTCTCCTTTGAATATCACGCCTTTGGAATGTGCATAATTGCGTGCTTCCAGCAACTGCACATGCAGGTGGTACTGGACAAAGTACCAGTAAGCAGTTTCATGCTGATTGTCCGATGCGAATGACCGGACTGCATCATTGTCATATTCGGCAAATCTTTCCCATCTGGTGAAGTCCGCTGTCCCGAACCTGTCCCTGAGCACGCTGTAGACGGCATATGGGAGAAGCCATCCTTGATTCTCATTGAAAAATGCCTTGAAGGCCTCTGCCGTGAGGGTCTCCTTGCCCGCCTTCTCAAATGCCTTGCGCAGAAGCCTGTGCTTTTCGAGGTTCACCCTTTCGTAATCCAGTTCCGGCAATGCATTCAGCTCCTTCCTCAAACGCAAATATTCTTCATCCTCGTCGACTCCTGCTGCAGGAAGATGCAGGAACTGAGGATGGAGAGCGAAACTTGAATTGGCATTGTAGGGATAGGAATCGGCCCATGTCCAAGACATGGTAGTGTCATTGACAGGAAGGAGCTGTATGACTTTCTGACCAGTCTTCACAGCCCAGTCCACCAGCAGTTTGAGGTCACGGAATTCCCCCACCCCGAAACTGCGCTCCGACCTCAGGGAAAATACAGGGACCGCAGTCCCTGCCGCCTTCCATCCGATTTGCAAAGTCCCGTTCTCCCGAGAGTTCCTGACATGGAAAACACCTTCTGCAAACGGAGCGGAATGCAAAGGCAGACATGACGGCACTACAGACCAGAAATCCCGTACCTCCACAGCATTCTTCCCCTCTGACAATATTCTTCCGTCCCCTGACAGAATTTCCAGCATAGATTCAGAAGGGTCACCACCCTGCATCATGACACGGTGCGGAAGCCATTCCGTCCTCGTGCATACCCCGTCCTGATGGACTTCGTAGCGGTATTCGAATATCCTGCCCCGGCGCAGTCCTGGGATTTCCACCACCCAGATGTCTCCAGGGGTATATTTCATCGGATAAACCTTGTCGCCTGCGCGCAGGAAGAGCTCCTGCCCCCAGACAGTATGGTATTCTATATGAGTTATCAGTTTCACAGACCGAATGTGTAGAGATTGATCCCGTCGAACACCGTGCTGGCAAGACCGAGGGCAATCACGCCTGCCAGGCACAGCACAAGGCTGATACGGGTGCTTGTGTCGCTGCGGAAAGCCGGCACAGGACTCTCATTCGGAGTGATGAACATGGCCTTGACAACCAGCAGATAATAGTAGAGGGAAATCACTGTGTTGATCAATGCTATGAACACAAGGACATGGAAGCCTTCCTCGAATGCCGAAGCGAAAATGAAGAATTTCGAGAAGAAACCGGCAAAAGGAGGAATCCCGGCAAGGGAGAACAGGGCCAGGGTCATGGTGACTGCAAGTTTCGGGTTGGTCCTGTAAAGCCCGTTGTAATCGTCCATGCCAACCTTTCCTCCGCTATGCTGCTCGACAGCAGAAATGACACCGAAAGCCGCAAGATTGGCCACCATGTAGATAAGCACATAGAAAATCAGTGAAGTCATCCCGTATGGGGTTCCGCTTATGACAGCGAGCATTATGTATCCTGCCTGCGAGATGGAAGAGAATGCGAGGAATCTCTTCAGGTCCTTCTGTCTGATGGCAAAAAGGTTGGCTACAGTTATACTCAGGACAATCACGATGTAGAGCAAGAGCTGCCACTGTGCGACCATGTTCGCAAACACCTTGACCAGCACTATCATGAGAGTAAATGCAGCTGCGCCTTTGGAGATCACTGACAGATAGGATGTCACTGTCGTAGGAGCTCCCTGGTAGGTGTCCGCTGTCCAGAGATGGAACGGGACAAGGGAAATCTTGAAGCCGAGCCCCGAGAAGAAGAACACCATTGCCATTATCTGCAAAGCGCTGCCGTCTATCCTTGACGCCATGTCGTTGAAATAAAGCGTACCTGCAGTGCCGTAGAAGAACGATATTCCATACAGCATCAGACCGCTGGCAAACAATGCGCTCAATATGAACTTTGCCCCTGCCTCAGCAGAATTATTCTTGTATTTGTCGAATGCGACGAGACACGCCATAGGCACTGAAGCAAGTTCAAGACCTATGAAGAACATGAGGAAATGTCCGGCGCTTATCATGAAATACATTCCGAGGAGGGTAGAAAGGGTCAGCACATAGAACTCTCCCCTCTTGAATGAAGTATCCTCCCTGCGGAGCCAGGTGTCAGCCTGCAGGAAAACTATCAATGTCCCTATGGCAAGGATGCTCTTGACAATGCCGTAGACAGGCTTGTACAGATACATTCCCCCGAAGACTTCACCATCGGTTTTCGGGAAAGGGAAGATATTGGCCGCGATGAACAGCAGCATCAGAATGCACATGAAAGGATGGAAGAACGACCTCCCCTTCGCACCTGCCGCAAGGTCATAAAGAAAGGCTATGACTATCACCGCAATCAGGGAGATTTCGGTGTGCATGTATGTAAGTACTCCTGAAAAATCTATTTCCATATCCGTTTAGTTCAAAATGTGTGAAATTATAGGTAACACGCTGTCATTGATCATGTCGCTGACCCACATAGGAGCCATTCCGAGTCCTGCGATAGCCACTATGAGCACCACAACGGCAAGTTTTTCATCCCATGTGGCGTCAGTGAGCTTGAGGTGTGCAGGATTGGTACATGTACCGTAGAGTATCTTTCCGATGAGACGAAGAATATACACGGCAGTTATGACAATCGATGTGCAGGCAATGATGGTGACAACCCTGTGGAATGTGTCGTTGTTCATGAACGCCCCGTTGAATATGGTCATCTCTGCGACAAAACCGCTAAGTCCCGGAAGTCCGAGGTTTGCAAGACCGGCTATCACATAGCACACCGAAAGGAACGGCATGATCTTCATGAGACCGCTCAGCTCCCTTATGTCCCTCGTGTGCGTCCTTCCGTATATCATACCTATCAGGGCGAAGAACAGGGCTGTCATGAGTCCGTGGCTGAGCATCTGGAGCACTGCTCCGGTGGCGGCAGTCGCATTCATCATCAGGATGGCGAAAAGCACAAGACCGCAGTGCGACACTGAAGAATAGGCGTTGATGTATTTGAGGTCTGTCTGGACGCAGGCCGAGAACGCACCGTACACGACAGATATCGTAGTAAGGATAATGAAAATCCAGCTCAGTTCCTGGGCTGCATCAGGAAGCAGATACATTGCAATCCTGAAACATCCGTATCCTCCGAGCTTCATGAGCACTCCCGCATGGAGCATTGAAACCGCAGTAGGGGCAGATGCATGTCCGTCCGGGCTCCATGTGTGGAACGGGAAGAGGGCTCCGAGCACTCCGAAACCTATGAACACTATCGGGAACCAGACTCTCTGCATCTCTAAAGGGATGTTGTGCAGATTTGCAATCTCAAGGATATTCATCGTAGTCGCTCCCGAGCCGAAATATATGCCGAGAATACCTATCAGTATCAGGGCAGAACCTCCCATCAGCATCAGGGTAAGCTTCATTGCAGAATATTCCTTACGTCCGGTACCCCATACGCCTATCAGCAGATACATCGGAATCAGGGCCACTTCATAGAACATGAACATGGTGAACAGGTCTATGGAGATGAAGAATCCGAATACGCCGACGCTCAGGAGGCAGAACCACATGAAGAATTCCTTGACATCAGTCTTCATCTGCCATGAAGCGAATGTCCCTGTGAACACTATGATTGACGACAGCAGGAGCATGGCTACGGAAATCCCGTCCACACCCACTGAATAATGGATATTCAACGGGGCGTACCACATGAAGCTGTCGGTGAACAGCATCTCTGCAGTGTTGCCTTCAGCCCTCATCCCGAGGAAAGCAAACACCAGATATACGGACAAAGCCAGCAGGAGGGACGCACCGCTCACCATCACGGCGTGTATCTGCTTAGTATTCCTGGAAATCCACAGCCCGAGCATCATAAGAAGGGGAACGGCAGGAAAAAGTGACAATATATTCATAATTTAATGTCTGTTTCGTTAATTACAGTGTGTTACACAAGCAGGAGAATGACTGCGAGGCAGATGACGCCACCGAGGAACCAGATGCAGTATTTCTGGACATTTCCGCTCTGCATGTATCTGATTGCCCATGACGAGCACTCCGTACCCTTCGCCAGCAAGTTCATGAACCCGTCGACAACATGCCTGTCGAACCATGCCACCGGAGTGGAGATGCAGGCAAATATTATCCTGTGTGTAATGAACTGATATATCTCGTCTATGTAGAACCGGTGATAAGCCGCCTTGTGCAGCCCGCTGAACTTTGTCGCAAGACTGTCGGCCACTTTCCTGTCTTCCCTGAAATACATCCAGGTGGCAATGGCAATGCCTGCAACAGCGACACAAAGGCTCACGGCAGCCACGCTCCAGTCGATGTGGATGTGGTATGCCTGCCCATTGCTGCTGATGAACTCTCCGAACGGAATCCATCCGGCAACGAGTGTGATAGCCGCAAGAAAGATCAGAGGCACTGTCATGGTCTTAGGCGCCTCATGAGGAGTATGCTCAGCGTGGAGCTCCTTGTTCTCCTTGCCCCAGAATATATTGTAATAAAGACGGAACATATAGAATGCCGTCAGACCAGCTATCACGGTCATGACCCATCCCATCACAGGGCTGAACAGGAAACATGCCGCGAGAATCTCGTCCTTGGAGAAGAAACCGCTCAACGGCCATATCCCGGCAATCGCCAGACACGCCACAAGGAATGTGATATGGGTGACAGGCATATACTTCCTCAGTCCGCCCATAGCCGACATCTCGTTGGAATGCACGGCATGGATGATACATCCTGCCCCGAGGAAAAGGAGGGCCTTGAACATTGCATGAGTGAACAGGTGGAACATGGAAGCCATGTATCCAAGACCGCCTGCATGAGGGTCCGAAGAAGTGCAGACTCCGAGAGCGACCATCATGAATCCTATCTGGGAAATGGTACTGAATGCCAGCACCCTCTTGATGTCCGTCTGCACACATGCCACTGTCGCCGCATACAGGGCGGTGAACGCGCCCACATAGGCAATGACATGGAGCACATCAGGAGCATATCCGATAAAGAGAGGGAACATCCTCGCCACAAGATAGACACCGGCCACGACCATCGTTGCCGCATGGATCAGGGCAGACACAGGTGTAGGACCTTCCATTGCATCAGGAAGCCATATGTGCAGAGGGAACATGGCACTCTTGCCGGCTCCTCCGATGAACATCAGACCGAGGGCGAGAGGCAGCATTGTCCTGGCCGCGCCGAGAGCCGGAGCATCAGGACTGAAAGAGAATGTGCCTGTATAGAACCCGTAAATCAGGATACCCACAAGGAATCCGAGGTCTGCAAACCTTGTGACTATAAACGCTTTCTTGGAAGCGGCAACCGCCTCAGGCTTCGTATAGTAGAACCCGATCAGGAGATAGGAGCTGACACCCACAAGTTCCCAGAAGATATACATCTGGAAAATGTTGGTCGCTACAACAAGACCGAGCATGCTCATCGTGAAAAGGGAAAGGAAAGAGTAATATCTCTGGAATCCTCTTTCTCCTTTCATATATCCGAACGAATATATATGGACCATGAATGACACAGTGGATATCACCACCAGCATCATCACCGAGATAGGGTCGAGGAGAATACCCAAGTCTATCTGGAGACTGCCGTTGAATGGAAGCCACTCGAAATTCCACGGGATCTGCGTCGGATATACACCGGACGCATCCCTGCCTGCAGCAAAGAACGAAAAAGCTGTCCAGTAGCTCAGCAGAGCGACAATCCCAGTCACTACGGTACCTGCCGCACCGGCCACAACCGGACGCAGCTTTGTCCCGAGCAGCCCGATAAGGATGAAGCTCAGGAACGGGAGCAATAGTATCAGAATCGTATATTCCATAATTTCCTGTTTTCTACCATTTCATCTTGTCCAGATTCCTTGCCTGGATATTGCGGATATTGCGGTAAATGTTGATAATTATGGCGATAGCCACCGCAGTCTCCGCTGCACTGATTCCTATTGCGAAGAGCGAGAAGAAAAAGCCTTCCAGCTGCTCCGGGAAAAGGAAACGGTTGAACACTACAAAGTTGATGTCCACAGAATTGAGTATCAGCTCCACTGAAATCAGCATCGCCAGCAGGTTGCGGCGGGTCAGGAAGCCGTATATCCCGACAAACATCATTATCGTCGAGACTATCAGATAATATTCCATCGGTATCATATCTGTATTCCTTTTAATCCGTTAACGCTTCCTGGCTATCATAAGTCCACCGACTATGCATGCCAGAAGCAGGATGCTTATTACTTCAAACGGAAGGACATAGCCGTCTTTCCCAGTAGACATCAGGGCATGTCCTATGGTCCTCATAGCCAGCTCCCCATGCTCGAAGTGAGACGGGAGGAACTGATGCTTGAGCATGACGAACAGGCATATCCCCATGGCTGCCAGAGTCGCGATCAGTCCTGCGAACAGTTTGCTTTTCTTAAGCTTCTCCGCCTGGTCTCCCTCGCTGGAGGTGAGGAGGATAGAGAAGACATAGAGCACGGTGATACCGCCTGCATACACCAGCAGCTGTACTGCTCCAAGGAAGGAGTAGTTGAGCTGGAAATAGATGCCTGCCGTGCCGAAAAGCACGAAAAGCAGATATGTCGCAGCCCTGAGTATGCGCTTGGTTGTCACGGCAAGAATCGAGCTGGCCACTATGAACAGGGCAAGCACGACAAACACTATAAGATCGAGAGTTATATCCATGACTATCGTTTATTCAATGTTTTGACAAGTTTTTCCCTGGTGAAGACAGCATGCTCGAAGTTCGTGGAGAAGCGGATGGCATCATGCGGACAAGCATTCACGCAAAGATGGCAGAACATGCATGAACCCAGGTCATATTCGTATTTGACCAGCTTCTTTTTCGGCTTGCCCGTCTCAGGATCGGTGACCATCTCGGAAGTGATGCGGATGGTCCCGTTTGGACATGCCATCTGGCAGAGTCCGCAGGCGATACACTTGTTGTTGCCGTTCCCGTCATGAGGCATCACAAGCTCGCCGCAGAAGCGGTCATTCATTTTGAGAGTAGCCCTGTTCTCAGGGTACTGCTCCGTTATCTTTTTGGTAAA
Source organism: Candidatus Cryptobacteroides faecigallinarum (assembly GCA_017695015.1). Taxonomy (GTDB): domain Bacteria; phylum Bacteroidota; class Bacteroidia; order Bacteroidales; family UBA932; genus Cryptobacteroides; species Cryptobacteroides faecigallinarum. Next base: position 14,553 of record JADIMD010000103.1, read on the forward strand.
GAATTCTTTAAAGGTCACCTTCAATCCTGTCAGGAGAGAACCGAGACCGCTGAAAAATCCTTTTATATATCCAGCCATAAGCATTAGTATAATTCGTTTAACAATGGTTAAGACATCCGGTTGTCAAAACATTAGAAATGCAGCTTGAATACGACAACTATAACCATCAGCAGCAGGTTGAGAAGTCCTATCGGCACGAGATATTTCCACTCCAGAGTCAGTATCTGGTCGATCCTGAGCCTCGGGAATGTCCATTTTATCCACATCAGCAGCCACACCACGAAGAAAGCCTTTGCAAAAAACCAGATGAAGCCAGGTATGGCATCCATCACGGCATTGAAACCGTCCAGACCAGGGATGTGCAGAGGCATCCATCCACCGAGGAAGATGGTGGCTGCTATGCTTGAAACAATGAAAAGGTTGACGAACTCGGCCACATAGAAAAGTCCGAAATGCATCCCTGAATATTCAGTATGGTAGCCGGCTGTCAGCTCGGACTCCGCCTCCGGCAGGTCGAACGGACCGCGGTTGACTTCCGCGTTTCCTGCCACAAGATATATTATGAAAGCTATCAGCGCAGGGATGTGTCCCTTGAAAATGAACCATCCGTCCGCCTGCCTCATGACAATCTCTGAAAATTGCATGGTGTCGGTCAGGACAACGATGGTCAGTATCGAGATGCCTATCGACAGCTCATAGCTTATCATCTGGGCACCGCTTCGCATCGCACCGATAAGAGAGAACTTGTTGTTGGAGCTCCATCCGGCAAGGAGGATTCCGACCACTCCGATAGAGGACGCTGCCATGAAGAAAATCACACCCACATTGAAATCGAGAATCTCCATTCCCTTGTTAATCGGGATGCATGCGAATGCCATCACAGAAGCAAGGATGACGATATATGGGGCGAGATTGTAAAGGAACTTGTCAGAATGCCTGATGATTATGATCTCCTTTGTCAGCATCTTGAATACATCGCAGATGACCTGCACCGTTCCCCACGGTCCGACCCTCTGCGGTCCGAGGCGGCACTGGAATGCTGCGCAGACTTTACGCTCCATATATATCATTATGATTGCTATAATCACATACAGCAGCAGAAGGCACACTCCTATCACGACGCATTCCAGAAAGACCGCAAGCCCTTCCGGCATCACTGATGTCAGCTGCGTATGTATCCAGCTTGTAACTACTCCGAAATCAAACATATATCTTCGATTTTATCTGTCAATATCTGGAACAACATAATCAAGGGTACCTCCGATGGCAATCAGGTCCGCGATCTTGGCTCCACGGGTTATGGTGTCAATGCATGAGACAAGAGGAAGTCCTGTAGAGCGGAATTTCAGCCTGTACGGAGATTTGTCACCCCTGCTTTCGAGGTAGACCCCGAACTCTCCCCTGCTGCCCTCGACTGCGGAATACCAGCTTCCTTCAGGCAGCTTGATAAGAGGGCGGACCTTCATCTGATACTCCCCTTCAGGAATATTGTCGATGAGCTGCTCTATGATGTTCATGCTTTCCTCTATCTCTTTCATCCTGACCATGTAACGGGCGAAGCAGTCTCCTTCCGTAAATGTTATCTCCTTGAAATCCACCTTGTCATAGACCCCGTACGGGTGTCTTTTGCGCACATCGCATGCCCATCCCGAAGCCCTTCCGGTGCCTCCTGTAGCCCCGAATGAAATCGCATCCTCGCGGGAAAGCACGCCTGTGCCAACAAGCCTCGTCCTTGCGATTACATTGCCGGTGAATATCTCATGATACTCTTTAAGTTTCGGACGCATATAGCTTATGAACGCCTTGGTCTTCTTCACGAAATCAGGATGGATATCCGCCTGCACGCCGCCTATGGTATTATAGGTCTGTATAAGCCTTCCTCCTGTAGTCTGCTCAAGGATGTCAAGCACCTTCTCCCTGTCACGGAAGCCGAGGAAGAACACCTCCAATGCCCCCATATCCTGGGCGAGGCAGGATGCGAACAGCAGATGGGAATCGATCCTCTGGAGCTCGTCCATTATGGTCCTTATATACTGAATCCTCTCAGACACTTCCAGACCCATAGCCTTCTCGATGCACATGCACAGCGCGTGGCGGTTCTGCATCGCCCCGAGATAATCAAGCCTGTCCGTCAGTCCGAGAGTCTGGGGATAGGTCATCGACTCGCACATTTTCTCGATTCCCCTGTGGATATATCCGCAGTGAACATCAAGCTTCCTGATGATCTCCCCTTCGAGAGACACCCTGAACCTCAGGACTCCATGGGTGGCAGGGTGCTGAGGCCCGATGTTGATGACATATTCATCATTCTCGAAAAGAGGCCTGCGCTTGAGAATGAAACTTCCATCCTTTGTCACCTCGTAGCTCGGAGCATCATCATGAGTCTCCTCGTTCTCGACAGGGATACCGTTCAGGGACGGATCATAATCCTTGCGGAGAGGATATCCGTTCCAGTCATCCCTCAGGTAGAGCCTGCGGAGATCCGGATGGCCGATGAACTTGATGCCGAGATAGTCGTAGGCTTCCCTTTCGTTCAGGTCGGCGCCTTCCCACACATCATGTACTGAAGGCAGGGAGGCATTGTCTCTGTTGCTGTCCACAGCCCTGATGACCACATTTTCGCCTGTGGATGTATTTTCGATGTGATATACACAGCCAAGACCTTCTTCTCCCCAGTCCACTCCCGTGAGACTGCGCAGAAAATCAAAGCCTTCCTGACCTTTCAAAGTCTCCGCAAGCTTGCGGAAAGACCCTGCAGGTACGGTAAACATTCCGTCCCCTGCTCCAGACCACTCTGCAGATGGCTCGATGGCTGTTATCCTGTCTTTTATGCTGATATTATTCTCCATAATGCATCCTTTTAAGCCAGTCCTGACTCGTCATAGTCATCCTTTTCATTTGACCTGTTGATATCGGCAGTCATCAGTTTTTCGTACTCTTTCTCGCTGATACCTTTGTTGATTCCTCCGAGGAAACGCTGTGCCTTGACCTTACGCTGAAGCTGCATCAGACCGTACAGCATTGCCTCTGGCCTTGGAGGACAGCCCGGGATATACACATCCACGGGCAGTATCTTGTCCACACCGCATACCACATGGTATGATTTCTTAAACGGACCTCCGCTTATGGCACAACCTCCTGTCGCGACCACATATTTCGGGTCTGCCATCTGGTCATAGAGGCGTTTGAGTACAGGGGCCATCTTGTAGGTGATGGTTCCTGCCACCATGATGAAGTCTGCCTGACGAGGCGAGGCCCTTGCCACTTCAAAGCCGAATCTTGCAAAATCATATCTGGCGGCTCCGATGGCCATGAATTCAATTCCGCAGCAGCTTGTCGCGAAAGTCAGGGGCCACAGGCTGTTGCTGCGTCCCCATTCTATCACATTGTCAAGGGTGCCTACAATGACATTGGTCCCATTGTCTCGCAGCTCCTTCAGCATCTGCTCTATGTATTCATTGTCGTTGAAATCCTCGTATTTCATCGACTTTATATTGACATTTCTTTTCATTGCAATGATGTCATTTACCAGTTACAACACTTATTTCCATTCCAGTGCTCCCTTTCTCCATGCATAGGCAAGCCCGAGCACGAGTATCAGAAGGAAGAAAAGCACACTCAGCAGACCGTATATCCCGAGATCCTGGACTACGACCGCCCACGCAAACAGAAACACAGTCTCCACATCGAACATGAGGAACAGGATGGCAAACAGGTAATATCTTACCTTGAACTGCATCCATGACTTGCCTCTCGTCGGGATTCCGCACTCATAAGCCTCCCCTTTCTGAGGGTTATACGACCTCGGGGCAATCAGCTTTGCAATACCAATAGCCGCTGCCACGATGAGAATGGCGATAATAATAACGACGACCAATAATACGAAATTGTTCATATCTGTAAAATTATTGTCCTTAATAGAAAAAACCCTGCAGGAAAGACACGATGCCTGGTTTTCAGACGGATGTACAGAGCCGAATCACCCTGTCCCAGGGCATGGGTGTCCTTTAGACTGTCACAGGACTTATATCATGATCCGCTCCAGGGCATAGACAAAATAGTCTGCCATCCTTTCCGGAGCGACCTCCAGCGACCTGTCCTGCGCAACTGAATCACGGGCAGGGACAGACTGGTTATGGATCTGCTGCAGAAACTGGACAGTCCTGGGAGCAAAAGAAGAAACAGTGGTGACATAGCTGCAGAAGGAAATCTCCATATAGCTTTCCAGAGCAGGAGACGCTACGCTGATTGCAGGAATCTCGACACATGCAGCCGCACAGGAGACGGGACCGCCATTACTGTCCTGATGCGGAACAAGTAACGCTGCTGCTGAAACAAGCATCACAGCGGCACACATGCATAATATCTTACATAAACTGGACATTACCTGTAATCAAAAGCGCGGCAAAGTTAAATAAAAAATCCGAACTGCAAATTTTCAGGGCGGATTTTGGAGACTTTAGAGACCTGCCAGGGCTGCTCCCTGGCAGGTATCCCTTTCTTCCAGCCGCTTCTCAAGCATCCTGAGCAGCTCCACATTCCGGACAAGTCCCCACGGAGTGTCCGTGACAAACCTCGGTGGCACCTCTCCGGCAAATCTCTCTATATAAAGGTCAGGGCGAAGCCTTTCCAGCATGCAGATGAAGAAATCTATATATTCCTCCAAAGTGAATGTCCGGAAGTCTTCCGGATGCGCCGCGAACTCCTTTTCCATAGCCGTCCCCTTGACTATCTGGAGCTGATGGAACTTTACGGAAAGCAGGGGCAGGCTGTTGATCACCGCACATTCGTCCAGCATCATCTCCCGTGTCTCTCCGGGAAGCCCAAGTATGAAATGGGCTCCTGTGTCAATGCCGCGCGCTGCCGTCTCTTCCACAGCCTTCCGCACCGCCGCAAAGTCATGGCCGCGGTTTATCCTCTTCAAAGTGCTGTCATAGCAGGACTCTATCCCGTATTCGACCGTCACTACAGGGGCCGACCATCTATTGCCTGCGACCTCCCTTTCCCAGTCTTTAAGCGCCATCCCGTCTTTCAAGGACGCAAGATAGTCCAGTTTCGCGCCATCCACGCAGTCGGGTCTCGTCCCGATCACAATCCCCACGACTTCAGGATGCAACAAGGCCTCCTCATACAGGGACCTCAACCTTTCAAGAGGGGCGTATGTATTGGAAAACGCCTGAAAATATGCAAGATAGGCATGTGTATTGCGATAGCGCACCCTGTGGAACTCTATCCCCTCATCAATCTGCTGATGCAACGGCTTTCCGGCTGTGCTGTAGGAAGGATGGAATGCGGCATTGTCGCAATAGGTGCAGCCTCCCCGTCCGACAGTACCGTCCCTGTTCGGACAGGTGAAACCGGCATCTATGACCACCTTCTGTAGCCTTTCACCGTATTTTTTCCTGTAGTATCCTGTAAAGCTGTTGTATCTCATGCGTCCTCCGAAGAAATGAACGTACGCAAAAATACGGATAATTTGTATAAATTTGCTTCTGCAAACAACTTTATATGGGAACGCTTTCTATAATGGCAGGCATTCTGCTTTCGTGCTTCTCGCAGTCAGGACCCGGATATGCAGTCGTGAACCTGTCCGTGAACTTCCTGAGAGAAGCCCCGGACTACACGGCAGAACTCGGCACCCAGGCACTGATGGGCAGCGTCGTCAGAATCATCGGAGAAGACGGCTACTGGAAACAGGTCATCACTGAAGAGCCGTATACGGCATGGTGTACCGACCTCGGTCTCGTGGAAATGTCTGATACTGAAATACGGGAATATATCGAAGCCCCGAAATACATCTGCACTTCCTGGAGAAGCACCGTCCTTACCGAAGCCTCCGTCAAATCGGACAAAATCTGCGATCTCGTGGAGGGAGACATCCTCAGGCAGGGCATGAAAAGGGGACACCCTACCATGAAGAACGGATTCGCACAGGTCGTCCTCCCTGACGGGAGGAAAGGATATGTCCGGAAAAAAGACATGATGGATTACGCCCGATGGGAAGAGACGAGGATGCCTGATGCAGAGCATATAATAAAGGAAGCGATGAAATTCACAGGCGTGCCTTATCTCTGGGGCGGAGCCTCACCCAACGGGGTTGACTGCAGCGGCCTTGTCAGGCATGTATTCCTTATGAACGGCATTGAACTCCCGAGAAATGCGTCCAGCCAGGCGGCATCGGGCAAAGACCTGAAGATTCCTTTTGACCCGGGACTTTGCTCAGCTCCGCAAGACATGGAGACACTGAAAGCAGAAATGCTCCGCAGGACAGAGTCCCTGATGCCGGGTGACCTGCTGTTTTTCGGGACACCGGGCACAGACGGAGGCAAAGACAGGATAACGCATGTGGGAATCTATTTAGGCAACGGCAAAATGATACATTCCTCACATGTAGTCAGGACAAATTCCCTGATCCCGGGAGAGACCGGATACTACGAGAATTCATATCGGCTGATAAAGGCATGCAGGATACTTCCTGACAATGATTTCAGCCGTGTGAAAGACAAGTAGACAAAATGTTACAGAAAATTGCTATCTTTGCGGCGCGAAACAACATTTATTCTTATATATCATGAACCTTAGAGTTATCAAGAAAGACATCGAGTATTTCATTGAAGAATTCCTCGACGACTGCGCACTTTTCATTGCGCTCAACCCGGACAAGAACGGTGCTGACATAAACGAGATAATCGATGAGGCTGTCGACCTCTACAATGAGCTGAAGGAGAAGGTAAACCATCCTACAGGTTCCAAAAGAGCATATTATAACGGAATCCGCAAGGAACTGTTCGACAGGCTTGACAAGCTCAGCGAGAAACTCAGCGAAACAGTCACAAAGCTCACCTCAAAGGAATAAGGCACAGTGACCGGACAAACGAAAGGAGAGGCCCGTTGATTCGGAGCCTCTCCTTTTCTTATGCCATCAGCCTGCAGCTGCCTGACCGGCTATTCTTTGCCGGCAAGATGCTTCTCCCATGCCCATGCCGCAGCAAGAGTCTGGTCCACAGTACGCTCAGCCTTCCATCCAAGCTCGTTGTTGGCAAGAGTAGGATCTGCCCATATGGCTGTAATGTCGCCTTCTCTTCTTCCGACAAACTTGTAGTTGAGCTTCAATCCGTTCACTTTCTCGAATGTATTGACGAGCTCCAGCACTGACACCGGACGGCCTGTCCCGACATTGAAGATTTCGTAATTCTCTTTCATCTTGCCTCCGATCATCCTGTTGACAGCCGCCACATGTGCCTTTGCCAGATCCACGATGTCTATATAGTCCCTCAGACATGTCCCGTCAGGAGTAGGATAATCATTGCCGAAAATGCTCAGACATTCCCTTTTGCCGATTGCCGTCTGGGTGATGTAAGGCACAAGGTTGTTAGGCACTCCGCGAGGAAGTTCCCCGATAAGGGCTGACGGATGTGCCCCTATAGGGTTGAAATAACGCAGGGCAATACCCTTGATCACACCTTTGCGGTTCGCGCCCGGCTCCATTGCCTCATAGGACGAGGTAGCCTTCACTACATCCCTTATGATGTCTTCGCATATCTGTTTGGTGTTGCCGTACGGAGAGATTGCCGGCTGGCGCGGAGACTGCTCCGTCACGGGAAGCTGGTCCGTCTCGCCATAGACAGTGGCGGAAGACGAGAAGAGCACATTGCATCCTCCGTGCGTCTTTGCTGCCTCAAGGATATTCAGGAACGAGTCCAGATTGTTCTTGTAATATTTTATAGGTTCAGCGACTGACTCTCCCACCGCCTTGAATGCCGCGAAATGGATGACAGCATCTATCTTGAACCTTGAGAAAAGATCCGACACCGCAGCTTCATCGCAGCAGTCCATTTCCACGAAAGGAATATCATCCTTTCCCGTTATCTTCTTGACACCTTCGAAGCAGGTAAGGTCGCAGTTGGACATGTTGTCCGCCACAACGACATTGTAGCCCGCACTGATAAGTTCCACGGTCACATGGCTGCCGATGTAGCCTGCACCTCCGGATACCAAAACTGTTTTCATATATTTCTGTTTAATAATTAAGCCCAAAACCATCCGTCCCGTCATCCGACAAAGTTATAAAATTACATCGGATTTTCTTACATTTGCATGAATTATTCGGATGACACCGGCAATTTTCGATTTTGACAGCGTATGAGACAGATATATAAGATGCTGGCCGCAGGAAGCATTCTCCTGTCAATGTGTATGTATACGGCAGAAGGCCAGACAAGGGACGATGTGACGGAAGCCATGAAAAATGTCCTTGGGAGCGATGATTTCAAGGGGGCGAGCGTCAGCATGCTGGCCGTGACAGGAGACGGAGACACCCTTCTGTGCCATGACAGCGGCAGGCTTCTGATACCTGCATCCAACATGAAGCTCGTCTCGACTGCCCTTGCAATGCATTCGCTCGGACCTGACTACAGATACGGAACGGGCATAGGATATTCAGGCACAATAGAAGATGGCACATTGAGAGGAGACCTCTATATCATCGGAGGAGGGGACCCGACCATCGGATCTGCCAACCCTATAGCCACCCCTCTCGACACTCTTTTCGGAGAATGGATGGAAATGATTTCAGACACAGGAATAAGCCATATCGAGGGCAACATTGTCGGAGACGGCAGGTTCTTCTCGGGAATGGACGGTCATCCAACATGGGAAGTCTGCGATGCCGGGACTTACTACGGGACAGGGACCAGCGGACTCTCTTTCTACGAGAATGTCCAGGATTTCAATGTGTCTGCAGGAGAAAAGCCTGGAGATCCTGTGAATATAGAACCTGGATACCCTGAAACCCCATGGATGGAATTCATATACTCCTGCACGACAGGAAAGCCGGGTACGGGCAACTCCCTGTATTTCTATCCTGATTCGTTCTATCCTTGCGGAGAAATGCGAGGGACATTCGCCGTAGACAGGCAGCCAAGGACAGAACATGCCGCCAACAGATTTCCGGAATATACATTGGCCTGGTATTTCTGGCGTTTCCTTGCCGACAACGGTATCGAGAGCGAGGAAGGACCCGCAGACACCGGCCCCGTCTTCGGAATATGCGCCATGCCTCAGGACAGCCTGAAAATCATAGGCAGAACATTCTCCGCACCGCTGTCGGACATCATCGCGGAGACTAACAGGAAAAGCAACAATCTGTATGCAGAAACCCTGATGAAAACTCTCGGGAAAGAATACTGCGGATCAGGATGCTATGATTCATCATATGTGGCAGTAAGAGGGCTGCTGGAAGAGACAGGGGTCACAGGTCACAAGACAATCATCAGGGACGGCAGCGGACTGTCAAGGGAAAATCTGCTGAGCGCCGATTTCCTCTGCGACCTTCTTATGAAGATGACTCTTTCCCCGTCATTCGAAGATTTCTTCAATTCTCTTCCCCGTCCCGGCGGTATCGGGACTCTGGAATATGAGATGCAGTCTGTCCCATTCAGCATAAAGGACAGGATCAGGATGAAAAGCGGCTCGATGGGAGGGGTCAGATGCCTGTCGGGATACATTATCCCCGAGACAGGAGCCAGAGAGGACATGATTATCTTCTCTCTTCTCGTCAACGGCTACACAGTCCCTCTCTACAGAATCCAGCGTGCTCTTGACAGCATCATCCTCAGCCTCGCCGCATATTGTCCCCAGCCCTGAAAAGGGACCTGCATAATGCCGGCACATCAGCCACCTGCACCACATCGATTCCTGACGGGACATTGTCCAGACTGCTGAAAGACGAGACATAGATTTTCCTGAACCCGAGCCTGTGCGCCTCGGATATTCTTCTGTCAGTCTGGGAAACAGGTCTTATCTCACCGCTCAATCCCACTTCAGCGGCAAAACAGATGTCCGACGGGACAGCGAAATCAAAGTTAGAAGACAAGACAGCGCTTATCACAGCCAGGTCGCATGCCGGGTCATTCACCCTGAGGCCACCTGCCATATTCAGAAAGACATCCTTGACCCCGAGCTTGAAGCCGGCCCTTTTCTCAAGCACGGCAAGCAACATATTGAGCCTGCGCACATCGAATCCTGTCGCAGACCTCTGCGGAGTGCCGTATGCTGCTGTACTCACAAGCGCCTGCACTTCTATCAGGAACGGTCTCGTCCCGTCAATCATAGCCCCTACAGCTATTCCGCTGAGGTTTTCCCCGTGCATCGGGATAAGCATCTCGGAAGGATTGCTGACCTCCCTGAGCCCCTTTCCTGTCATCTCGAACACGGCAAGCTCGGAAGTGGACCCGAAACGGTTTTTGATACTCCTCAACAGGCGGTACGCCCCCCTGCTGTCCCCTTCGAACTGCAGCACCACATCGACGATATGCTCCAAAATCTTCGGTCCTGCAATACTTCCCTCCTTTGTGATATGCCCGATAAGGATTACGGGGACTCCCGTTTCCTTTGCAAACCTCAAAAGCTGCGCGGCCGTCTCCTTTATCTGGGAGACCGAACCGGGAGAGGACTCCACATTCTGCGAATACATTGTCTGGACAGAATCCACTACCATCAGGTCAGGCATGATACTCCTGGCCTCCGCAATGATATTCTCCATCAATGTCTCGCTGTATATCATACAATTGGAATCATCTCCGCCTATTCTTGCCGCCCTCAGCTTCACCTGTCTGACACTCTCCTCCCCCGTGACATAGAAAGTCTTCATCTGCGGACACGCCAAAGGAATCTGAAGCGAAAGGGTGGACTTTCCTATCCCGGGTTCTCCCCCAATCAGCACTAACGAACCTTCCACAATACCTCCTCCGAGGACCCTGTCCAGCTCGGCATTATTAAGACTTCTCCTGCTTTCTCCCGAAAATCCTACCGACGACAAAGGCACAGGCTTGCTCCCGGAACCGACTGCATGCTGCTCCTGCACAGCACTCTTCTTGCCGGTGACCACCGTCTCCTCCACCATTGTATTCCACTCTCCGCATGCAGGGCAGCGCCCCATCCACTTGGGGCTCTCGTTCCCGCAGGAAGTACAGAACCAGACCGATTTCACTTTATTCCCCATCACTCAAATTATTATCATAGTACAGCCTGCTTTCTTGCAAGCTCATATACTTCCATGTCATGTATGCTGCCCTGATCTATATGAAACCGCAACGCAGTCCTCACCGTATGGAACCCGTATTCTCCGGCAGCTCCGGGATTTATCACCATAAATCCCATTTTCCTGTCATTCATGACCCTCAGGATATGCGAATGTCCGCATACAAAGATGTCGGGACGGTACTCCTCAATCAACGCCAGTGCCCTTCGGTCGTAATGCCCGGGATAGCCGCCTATATGAGTCATCAGCACCTTCATCCCAGCGCAGTCGAAAACCCTGAAAAGAGGGTTGTCATATCTCAGTTCCTGACCGTCGCAGTTGCCGTATACCCCTTTCATCGGCTTGAAAGCCACGATTTTCTCAGCAGTCTCCAGATTGCCGAAATCTCCTGCATGCCAGATTTCATCCACCGGCTCAAGGAATTTCATCAGAGGACTGTCGAAAGTCCCGTGTGTATCAGATATCAGTCCTATGTACATAATTTACAAACTTACGCAAAAATCCCTTTGCATTATGGGAATTTCATAATTATTTTTGCAGCAAACAGGCAACATGGAAATATTCTACTCAAAAGATATCGAAGGAAATGTGTGCAGGCTCGATCCTGACGAATCGGCACACTGCATCAAAGTACTCAGGCACCGCAAAGGGGACATGATCTCCGTCATCGACGGGAAAGGAAGTCTTATGGAATGCCGCATAGTCTCCGACTCGCCCAAAGGGGCAGAAGCGGAAATCGTCAAGGTCACTAATGATTGGGGGACACACCCTTACAGACTTCATATGGCAGTCTGTCCCACAAAAAACAACGACCGCTACGAATGGTTTGCAGAAAAAGCCTGCGAAATCGGTGTAGACTCCATTTTTCCCGTCATAGGAGAACATTCCGAAAGGAAAATCTTCAAGACAGCAAGGACGGCGAAAATCCTGGTGTCAGCCGCAAAACAGTCGTTGAAAGGTAGAGTGCCGGACATCCATGAGCCCGTGTCTGTCAAAGACTTCATCCTTAGCACAGCTGCCAACGCCACTGGAGGACCGCTTAAACTCATCGCCTATTGCTTTGAAGACCAGTCACATCCGCGGATGTCGATAAAGGAGGCCCTGCACGGAATAGAGAGGATGGCAGCCGGCACGGACCATGACGGCAAATCTTCCAGCCTGCCCGAAATCTACATAATGATAGGTCCTGAAGGAGACTTCTCACATGAAGAAGCCTTGCTCGCCATCGGACACGGCTTCATCCCCGTCCATCTCGGAGCATCACGGCTCCGCACGGAAACCGCAGCTGTCACTGCCGTCGAAGCCGTATATTTCCATTATATGGAATAAGCTCTATTTGCGGATAATGTCGATTGTCCCGTCCAGACCTACCTTTATTATAGAAGAAGCAGATCCAGTGGAATTTCTTTCCAGCGAAGGGTCCACGATGAAATCTACCGCATCCTTTATCTGCTGCGGAATGTCCGCAAATTTTCTCGGGGTAGGTTCTCCTGAAATGTTAGCCGATGTGGAGACGATCGGCCGTCCAAAACGGTGTACAAGATCCCTGCAGAAATCCACTACCGGAATCCTGATGCCGACACTCCCGTCCTGTGCGACCGTATTGTGGGCCAGCCCCCTGCATTCCTGACCTGTCAGAGCCCCGGGATAAATTATCGTCATCGGCTTGTCATTCACTTCCACGAGCTGTATTGCCATGTCGGGAATCTCACGGATATATCTTGCCACCATGTCGAGATCGCTGGCAAGCAGCACTAAAGACTTGCTGTCGGAGCGTTTCTTTATCTCATATATCCTTGCCACGGCCTCCGGATTGGTGGCATCGCATCCAAGCCCCCATACGGTATCAGTCGGATAAAGGATGACACCTCCATTGCGGAGGACTTCCAATGCTTCTGAAAAACTGTTCTTCTCCATATGTTATGATTTTACTGTCAATTCTGCTCTTCCACAGACACTTCTGCTACTACCGGATAATGGTCGGAATACGGCTTGTGCGGAGTCCTGTGAGACAATGCCTCGAACTGATGCGGCAAAAGGACATAGTCTATCCTCAGCAAAGGCCAAAGGAAAGAAAATGTCGAGCCGAACCATTCGCCTGCCTTCCTGAAACTGTCATCCCTGCCTTTGGACAGTCTGTAATAGGTATACGACATCGGAGAATCGTTGAAATCTCCGCACACGAAAGCCGGCACCGGACTTTTGGAAATATTCTCCATCACCTGGTTGACCTGCCTCGGTCTTCTGGTTATCCCCCTGCGCATCTTGTGCTCGGTCTCTTTCAACGCATCCCTGGCCTGCCTCCTGACAGACCTGAGAATTCCGGACATCGAGATATTATAGCTCTCGAAGTGGCAGTTGTAGACCCTGAAAGGCCGTCCTCCTGCCGAATAATCGGTATATATGGCCAGATTGGCACTGTCCTCGAACTTTACCACGCCCTTGTCCCTTGCCTTCATCCTGCTGAAAGTCACATTGCCGTAATAGCCGTATCTGCCTTTGAACAGGTAATATTCTGGTCTGTACCCCTTGCCGATTCCCTTGGCAAAAGACTGCACTTCCTTGAGATCCGACGCATAGAACTCCTGCAGGCAGATGATGTCGGCATCCTGCGAGGCAAGGAACCTGCGTACCGAGTCGGCGCATGCCTTTCTTCCTCCAGTCACCTTCTTCTTGTCAGGCTGCATGAACCTGCCGACATTGTATGTCACAATCCTGACCGCAGACTCTTCATCCGATGGGATGGACGGCCTTGAGGATGAGGGAAACTGGAAATAAGCCCCGATGAAAAATATCGACGGCAGCAGTGCGATGACAGGGATAACGAATGATTTCGACCTGCGTTTCAGAGCCCAGGCGAACAAAATCAGATTGACTATGAAAAGAGGTATGAAAAGCAATCCGAAAATGGTGAAGAACCATGCCTTGGCAGGGTCCGCCACAACGGAAAGGAACGACAGAAGCAGCAAGGCTGCGGCACATGACATCATCACCCTCGCAGAAATGCCCGTAAAGGTGATTTTCTTTTTCAGTTTAGCCGTTTTCCGCGCTGTCCTCCGTCTATTTTTCCGCATATCAGTCGTAGCTCTGATAGAGCCTGTTCTTGCGTTTCCAGTAAAGAATCAGCAGCCAGCCGAAAAGCATGCCTCCAAGATGTGCGAAATGCGCTACACTGCCGCCTGTCCCCGTCAGTCCGGTAAGCAGTTCGATAGCAGCGAATATAAGCACGAACCATTTGGCTTTCAATGCCACAGGAGGGAATATCAAAGCGAGCACCGCATCAGGGAAAAGCATTCCGTATCCGAGAAGGAGTCCGTATATCGCACCTGAAGCGCCCACGGTCGGGATGTGCATCATCGTGCCCAGCCCTGCCGCCGCTGCCTGATTACCGGCCGCAAGCTGCGACATGTAATGCTGGACTTCAATCCACTGCACTCCGGTGTGCAATGCCGCTGCACCAAGGCCTGTGACAAAATAGAAAAGCAGATATTTCTTCGGCCCCCATACCCTCTCCAGCACGCTTCCGAAAATAAACAGGGTGTACATGTTGAAGAAAATATGCCAGAATCCCCCGTGCATGAACATATGCGTAACTATCTGCCATGGCTTGAACAACGGGGATGCCGGATAGAACAAGGCAAAATTCCTTATCATGAAATCCTCGTTGAGCATGGTCATGACAAACACCAGCACATTTATTATGATGAGGCTCTTGGTCACAGGAGGCCATGAACTCAAAAAGCCTCCCCTTTGATTATAGCTGTAATTCATTCCTTTAATGTCAGTTAAATTTCTTGTCCATCTCTTCTGTCGTGAGAATTGCCATTGTCCTGTGCCCTGAACTTGTGAATTCGGCATTCTCACAGGCGAACAGCGTGTCTATCAATCTCTGTGCCTCCACCGTGGATGTCACAGGATCATCCTCTGAAGCGCCTATTTTAGCGAATTTCTCTGCCATGGACGATGCCATTATTTCAGGCAGATCTGAATGCCCGTCAGAAAGGACAAGCAGGATGTCAGAGATGACAGTCCTGACTTTCCCCTCCTCTACGGAATAGCCTTCAGGGACTCCGTTTACGACTACAGTATCCTTGCCGAAAGGGCTGATGTCGAACCCTACTGAAGAAAGCAGGGCCGAATGCTCCTCGAAAAGAGGCATGTTTTCCGCGCCCACATACACGGACACCGGGAAAAGCGCAGTCTGGGTAATGTGGGAATTGGCCGATATGGCTTTAAGGAAGCGTTCATACAGGATTCTTTCCTTCGCCCGTCTGATATTCACGGCAAGTATTCCTGACTTCACCTCGGTCAATATGTATTTCCCCTGCATTATGATGACGGATTTGGACGGCATCGTCCTGTCCTCGAACAGTTTCCCGTAATTGTCACTTTTGTCCACCATTCCGGAATATGACACTCCGCCTCCGCGCATCCCGCCTGAAGACACCGGGGACGGAGCACTGTCATGTCCGATAGAATTCTGAAAATGCTGAGGCTCGGAAGGGAATCCGTCATCGTTGAATGGATTGTATCCGGGATCGAATGAGATCGCAGGCTCTGCAGCCGGGCGGTACTCTTCGAAATTCTTGCCTATCACCGGGATATCCGGCACTCCCTCCCTGTCGAAATCTATGCTGTCCCCGAAAGAATTCTTCCCGAGAGTCTCCCTTATGCATGCATAAATGATCTGGAATATCACGCTGTCGTCCTCGAACTTCACTTCTGTCTTTCTCGGACTGATATTGACATCTACGGAATGGGGATCAACTTCCAGATATATGAAATACGACGGGGTCACCCCTTCCGGAATCAGGTTCTCATATCCCTTCATGACAGCCTTGTGCAGATACTGGCTTCTGAAATACCTTCCGTTCACGAAGAAATACTGGTTCCCGAGGCTCTTTTTCGCCTGGTCCGGCCGGCCGATATATCCTGTCAGCTTCACGACCGAGGTCTCTGCGCTGATGTCCACCACTTCCCCTGCCACACCTGAGCCGAGCAGATCCTGTATCCTGTATTTCAACGACATGGCAGCTTTGAGCACATAAATGTCCTTGCCGTTGTGGGTCAGGGAGAACGCGACATCAGGTCTCGTCAGGGCAACATGGTTGAATTCGGAAATGATATGCTTCAGCTCGACATTCGGAGACTTGATGAACTTCCTCCTTGCCGGCACATTACAGAACAGATTCCTTACCGCGAAATTCGACCCCTTGGGTGCAGCCACCATTTCCGTGGAACGGTGTACAGAATCGGCGAAACAGACCTCACAGCCCACTTCGTCCTCCTCTCTCCTGGTCTTCAGAGTCACTTCCGACACGGCCGCTATCGCCGCAAGAGCCTCTCCCCTGAAGCCGAAAGTATGTATGTCCATCAGATCTTCAGCCGTAGCGATCTTGGATGTCGCGTGCCTTTCGAAGCATAGCACAGCCTCATCCGGCGACATCCCGCAGCCATTATCAATGACCTGTATAAGCGTCCGTCCCGAATCTGAAATAACCACCGCTATGTTGTCTGCCCCGGCGTCCACTGCATTTTCCATCAGTTCCTTGACCACCGACGCAGGCCTCTCCACTACCTCGCCTGCTGCTATTACATTGGCAATGCTTGAGGGCAATATCCTTATATCCATCGTCCCGAAATCAAAGCAGGGCAAAATATTTCGCCACCATAATCAGGACGACAAAAAACAGGACAAGCCCCACCATCCCTATTATCTTCTGGGCCTTGCCTACAGCGCGGGTCTTCTGGTATCTGCCGTTGCGCAGACTTCCCTTGATATAGCTCCCGGGGACATAAGTGTCCTTTTTCATGGAGCCGTCAACATGTCCGAACTTTTCTTTCAGGGCTTCCTTCTCCTCGTCATAATAACGGGGCCTGTAATTGAACACCCTGTGCTCCGGAGTGCCGAAGAAACCGAAATTGAATCCCATAACACGATCTGTTTATAATGTCAATCTGCAAATTTACTAAATTTTGCCTAATTTTACGGGTTGAGACAAGAAGGAATAAACAATATGGAAAGTATAAGAATCGGAAACGGCTATGATGTACATGCCCTTGCAGCAGGGCTGCCACTGTATCTCGGAGGTGTAAGGATAGAAAGTCCTGTGGGATGTATCGCACATTCCGACGGAGATGTCGCAATACATGCCTTGTGCGATGCCCTTCTGGGGGCCCTGGCTTTAGGTGACATCGGCAAGCATTTCCCGGACAGTTCCGAGGAATTCAAGGGCATCGACAGCAAGATTCTGCTGCGCAGGACCATGGAACTGGTCAGGAAGGAAGGCTATAAGGTCGGGAATGCCGACATTACCATCGCAATGCAGGCTCCGAAACTCGCTCCGTACATCATGCAGATGAGGGAGACCCTGGCAGAAATCATGGAGGTGACTGCCAGTCAGGTGTCAGTCAAGGCAACTACCACGGAAAAGCTCGGGTTCGTGGGCCGTGGTGAAGGCTGCGAGGTCTATGCCGTAGTCCTCGTCCAGCGTTGAATCCGAGGTATATATTGCCCGTTTTCACGATTTTGTTGAGATTTTCTCAAGATTTATTTGCATTTTGACAAAACATTAGTACATTTGCAGTCCCAAATTCAAGAGGGATTGAAATATTGAGATATGGTGTAATGGTAGCACTACAGATTCTGGCTCTGTCAGTGAGGGTTCGAGTCCTTCTATCTCAACAAATCCAGACAGCACCGTCATCACGGCGGGAAGTCTAACGACAACTCGATGGCGGGTTAGCTCAGCTGGTTAGAGCGCATGATTCATAATCATGAGGTCCGCAGTTCAATCCTGCGACCCGCTACAAGAAAACGACACTGCAGAAAAATCTGCGGTGTTTTTTGTTGCCTGCAGGGACGAAGTCCATCCGTATAGGGCTGGAGACCATGAGAGCTGGCTCTCAATGGGATACACCCCGTTTTCTTGGGTAACAAGCACCTGCGGAGCAAGTCAGGATTAGAAGGAGGCAGGTAATGGTGCAAAAAGTAGTTGGTAATTAGCGATTATTTTGCGCTTGATTTGTTGATATTTTCTCTGAAAAAGAGATACCACTTGATAAAGTTCTTGTGATGTTCTAGAGATAGTCCGCGGTGCAATC
>JADIMD010000104.1 GCA_017695015.1 Candidatus Cryptobacteroides faecigallinarum
TCAACTTTACTCAAGTAACTAAAGAATAAAACATTATGGCAAAAGAAGTTACCGGGTTTATTAAACTTCAGATCAAAGGTGGCGCTGCCAATCCATCACCTCCAGTGGGACCGGCACTCGGTTCCAAGGGACTGAACATAATGGATTTCTGCAAGCAGTTCAATGCTCGCACACAGGATCAGGCAGGTAAGGTGTTGCCGGTTGTGATCACCGTCTACAGCGACAAGTCATTCTCTTTCGAGGTTAAGCAGCCGCCTGTAGCAGTGCAGCTCAAGGAAGCAGCAAAGATTTCTGCCGGTTCTGCAGAACCAAACAGAAAGAAAGTTGCGACTATTACCTGGGATCAGGTCAAGGCTATCGCAGAGTCAAAGATGCCGGACATGAACGCATTCACTCTGAAATCAGCGATGACTATGGTGGCTGGTACAGCCAGAAGTATGGGTATCAAAGTCGAGGGAGAGTTCCCTGCTGACATCTAAAATCACACGCGAGATGAGTAAACTTACAAAGAACCAGAAAATAGCAGCTGAGAAATACGATGCTGCCAAGGAATATAAGTTGGCCGAAGCCTGTGATCTGCTGAAAGAGATTTCTTTCACCAAATTCGATGCGTCAGTGGAGCTTTCCGTTAACCTCGGAGTTGATCCTCGCAAGGCAAACCAGATGGTCCGTGGTGTCGTTACTCTCCCTCACGGGACAGGAAAACAGACAAGAGTGCTCGTACTCTGCACACCGGACAAGGAAAATGAAGCAAAGGAAGCCGGAGCCGACTATGCAGGTCTCGATGAGTATATCGACAAGATCAAGGGAGGCTGGACAGATGTTGATGTCATCATCTGTACTCCATCAGTGATGCCTAAAGTCGGTGCTATCGGTAGAATTCTTGGACCGAGAGGTCTCATGCCTAACCCTAAGACAGGTACAGTGACTATGGAAGTAGGCAATGCTGTCAAGGAGGTGAAGGCCGGTAAGATCGACTTCAAGGTTGACAAGACAGGAATAGTTCACGCAGCAATAGGTAAGGTATCTTTCACAGGTGCCCAGATCTGCGAGAATGCCCAGGAGCTGATTTCAGCAATCATGAAGCTGAAGCCTCAGTCTCTGAAAGGCACATATCTGAAAGGCATTTCAATCTGCTCTACAATGAGCTCAGGAATCCGTATAGATTTGAAATCAGTAAGTGCTGAATAAAAATTCAATGCTATGAGAAAAGAAGAGAAAACCCAAATAATTGAATCGATTGCAGCACAGATCCAGGAGACTCCAAACTTCTACATTACTGATATTTCTGGACTCAATGCTGAACAGACTACAAAACTGCGCCGTGACTGCTTTGAAAAGGGTATCAAACTGGTCGTTACCAAGAACACCCTTCTCCACAAAGCACTCGAGAGCCTCGGGAATGAAGAGGTAAAGCTCATCTACCCTACTCTTGAAGGTCCTACAGCTGTAATGTATACAGCTACTCCTAACGCCCCTGCAAAGCTCATCAAGAAATACGCTGATGACGGAGCAGAGAAACCGGCCCTCAAGGCTGCTTATGTTCAGGAGTGCGCATTCGTAGGTGCTGACAAACTCGGTGAACTCTGCAACATCAAGTCCCGTGAGGAACTTATCGGAGACATCATCGGACTCCTCCAGTCACCTGCACGCAATGTGGTATCTGCTCTCCAGTCCGCTGGCGGCAAACTGGCAGGTATCGTAAAGACACTTTCAGAAAGAGAATAAACTAAAAACAATTTAAATAATTACAATTATGGCAGATATTAAAGCACTTGCAGAAGAGTTGGTTAACCTTTCTGTGAAAGATGTTCAGGAACTCGCTAACATCCTCAAAGAAGAGTATGGTATAGAGCCTGCAGCTGCTGCGGTAGCAGTAGCAGGTCCTGCAGCAGGCGCTGGTGAAGGCGCTGCGGCTGCTGAGCAGACCGAGTTCAATGTAATCCTCAAGTCAGCCGGACAGGCTAAGCTTCAGGTAGTTAAGGCTGTGAAAGACATCACCGGCCTTGGACTTAAAGAGGCTAAAGACCTTGTAGACAAGGCTCCTGACGCAATCATCAAGGAGAAAGTTTCCAAGGCAGAGGCTGAGCAGGTAAAAGCTACCCTTGAGGAGCAAGGTGCGGAAGTTGAGCTTAAATAAGCTTTCCGCTCCCGAAAGGGCAAAATAGTCAGGTTTAGGGTCAGGATAAGACCCTAAACCTTTTTGTCGTATTTAAGTTTTTCTCCCTATAAAGACAGTAAGATGTCAAATCAGACCAAGACACAGCGAATTTCATTCGCATCATCAAAAATACTTCTGGAGTATCCCGATCTGCTCGAAGTCCAGCTGAAATCGTTCAGGGACTTCTTCCAGCTGGATACCACACCTGAAAACAGGCGAAATGAGGGACTGTATCAGGTCTTTCAGGAGATATTCCCGATTGAAGATACAAGAAACAACTACAAGCTCGAGTTCATCGACTATTTCATTGATCCGCCGCAATATACCATCGATGAATGCCTTGAAAGAGGTCTGACATACAATGTACCGCTCAAGGCAAAGCTCCGTCTGTCATGCAGCGATCCCGAGCACGAGGATTTCGACACGGAGGTGCAGGATGTATATCTCGGCAACATTCCATACATGACCCCGGGAGGGACATTCGTAATCAACGGATCAGAGCGTATTATAGTATCACAGCTGCACAGGTCGCCAGGCGTATTCTTCGGACAGAGTCTGCATGCCAACGGAACCAAACTATATTCTGCCAGAATTATTCCGTTCAAAGGCTCATGGATCGAATTTGCTACTGACATCAACAATGTGATGTATGCATACATCGACCGCAAGAAGAAGCTTCCTGTGACCACACTCCTCAGGGCAATAGGTTTCAACGGAGACAAGGACATCATCGACATTTTCGGACTCGCTGATGAAATCGAGGCTACTCCGGAAAACCTCAAAGCCAACGAAGGAAGGAAACTCGCTGCCAAGGTCCTGAAGACCTGGATTGAAGACTTCGTGGACGAAGACACAGGAGAGGTTATCCCTGTGGAAAGGACCATGGCCATAGTCGAGCGCGGCGAAATCCTCAATGAAGATACGATCCAGAGACTGACAGAGGCAAATGATGTCAAGACAATCCTCCTCCAGAAAGAGGAAGCGAACGTGAACGAGTATGCCATCATCTACAACACTCTGCAGAAGGATCCGACAAATACTGAAACAGAAGCCATCAACTACATCTACAAACAGCTCCGCAACTCCGAACCGCCTGATGAGGCTACTGCAAGGGATGTGATAGACAAGCTGTTCTTCTCTGAAAAGAGATACGATCTCGGGGATGTAGGACGATACAGGCTCAACAAGAAACTGAATCTCAACATCGACGACAATGTCAGGGTGCTTACCAAGACCGACATTATCGAGATTATAAAATATCTGGTACAGCTGATCAACTCCAAGGCTACGGTGGACGATATCGACCACTTGAGCAACAGGCGCATCAGGACTGTAGGTGAGCAGCTGGCCAACCAGTTCAGCGTCGGACTTTCAAGGATGGCAAGGACTATCCGTGAAAGGATGAACGTAAGGGACAGCGAGCAGTTCTCCCCTATCGACCTGATCAACGCGAAGACTCTTTCTTCAGTGATCAACTCGTTCTTCGGGACAAGCCAGCTGTCACAGTTCATGGACCAGACCAACCCTCTGTCAGAAATGACACACAAGAGGAGGCTTTCTGCCCTCGGTCCTGGAGGACTTTCAAGAGACAGGGCAGGTTTCGAAGTCAGGGACGTACACTACACTCACTACGGCCGTCTCTGCCCTATCGAGACACCTGAAGGACCTAACATCGGACTTATTTCATCCCTGTGCGTATACGCAAGGATCAATGAGCTCGGCTTCATCGAGACTCCGTACCGCAAGGTGGAGAACGGTAAAGTGGACCTCAGCGAAAACGGCTGGGAATACATGAGCGCAGAGGAGGAAGAGGACCAGATGGTATCCCTGGCTAATGTGAAGATGGATGACGAAGGAAATATCCTCGACGAGAGGATCCAGTGCCGTTATGGTGCTGACTTCCCTGTTGTCACCAAGGATGAGGTCAACTACATGGATGTGGCCCCTAACCAGATTGCATCCGTGGCTGCGTCCCTCATTCCGTTCCTTGAGCACGATGATGCGCACCGCGCGCTGATGGGAGCGAACATGATGAGACAGGCAGTTCCTCTTCTCAACCCTGAATCACCTATCGTCGGAACAGGTCTCGAAGACAGGGTCTGCATGGACTCAAGGACACAGGTGATCGCTGAAAGGAGCGGAGAAGTTGTCTATGTCGACGCCAACGAGATACATGTGAAATACGACCGCACTGAGGACGAGAAGTTTGTCAGCTTCTCCCCTGACGTGACAGTATACAAACTTCCTATATTCAGAAGGACAAACCAGAGCACTACCATTCTCCTCAAACCTATCGTCCGCAAAGGCGACAGGGTGGAAGCAGGCCAGATCATGACTGAAGGCTACGCTACACAGAACGGGGAACTCGCTCTCGGCCGCAACCTCAAGGTGGCGTTCATGCCATGGAAAGGATACAACTATGAGGATGCTATCGTATTGTCTGAAAGGATGATACGCTGGGATATCCTCACATCCGTCCATGTAGATGAATACATCACCGAGGTGCGCGACACCAAGAGAGGAATGGAAGAGCTTACTTCCGACATACCTAACGTGAGCGAAGACGCGACCAGGAACCTGGACGAGAACGGTATCATCCGCATCGGAGCGCACATCGAGCCGGGTGACATAATGATAGGTAAGATCACTCCTAAGGGAGAGAGCGACCCGTCACCTGAGGAGAAACTCCTGCGCGCAATCTTCGGAGACAAGGCCGGCGATGTCAAGGACGCATCCCTCAAGGCAACACCTTCATTGAGCGGAACCGTTATCGGTACTGCACTCTACTCGAAGGTTGCCAAGGAAAGCAACAAGAGGAGCGCCAAGGCAGACCAGAAAGCCAAGATCGACATGGCGGAAGAGGAGTTCAACAAGAAGGCTGAGGCTCTGCGCGAGAAATTCATCAGCAAGCTTGCAGTCCTTGTAGAAGGCAAGAAGAGCGCCGGTGTGAGCGACCTCTACGGAGTGGAAATCATCCCTAAGGGCAAGGACATCACCGTCAGCGATATCAGGGCCATCAAGTACGAGGACATCAACTCAAGCAAATGGACCAATGACAAGAACAGCAACGCCCTTATCCGCGAGCTGATCAACAACTACTGCATAGCATACAAGGAAGCTGCTGCAAAACACAGGAGAATCCTCGACAAGATAAAGGTCGGCGATGAACTGCCTAACGGAGTCATGCAGCTTGCCAAAGTCTATGTGGCAAAGAAGAGGAAGATCAGGGTCGGCGACAAGATGGCCGGACGCCACGGTAACAAAGGTATCGTAGCCAAGGTGGTAAGGGATGAAGACATGCCTTTCCTTGAGGACGGTACTCCTGTGGACATAGTGCTCAACCCTCTCGGTGTGCCATCCCGTATGAACCTCGGACAGATCTACGAGACTGTGCTCGGATGGGCAGGCGATGTGCTCGGGCTGAAGTTCAGCACCCCTATCTTCGACGGTGCAAGCCTCGACCAGATATGTGAATACACCGACAAGGCAGGACTTCCAAGATATGGAAAGACCTACCTCAGGGACGGAGGCACAGGAGACTGGTTTGACCAGCCGGCAACAGTCGGAGTCATCTATATGATCAAGCTCGGCCACATGGTCGACGACAAGATGCATGCAAGGTCTATCGGTCCATACTCTCTGATTACACAGCAGCCTCTCGGAGGTAAGGCACAGTTCGGAGGCCAGCGATTCGGAGAGATGGAGGTGTGGGCTCTTGAAGCATTCGGAGCAGCCAATGTACTCCAGGAAATACTTACTGTCAAATCCGATGACGTGACCGGAAGGTCTAAGGCATATGAGGCTATCGTCAAAGGAGACCTCATGCCTACACCTGGCATACCTGAATCCCTCAATGTGCTCCTGCATGAGCTCAGAGGACTCGGACTCAAGGTGACATTGGACTAAAATTACTGACAACTTGAAATTATAGGAATATGCCTGCTTTTAATAAAGAAAATAAAGTAAAGAGCAATTTCGAAAGGATCAGCATCTCGCTGGCTTCTCCTGAAGATATCAAGATGAGGTCTTCAGGAGAGGTCCTCAAACCTGAGACAGTCAACTACAGGACCTACAAGCCTGAAAGGGACGGACTGTTCTGCGAGAAGATCTTCGGACCTACCAAGGACTACGAGTGCCACTGCGGTAAATACAAGAGAATCCGCTACAGAGGCATCGTCTGCGACAGGTGCGGTGTGGAAGTTACCGAGAAGAAAGTCCGCAGGGAAAGGATGGGACACATAGAGCTCACCGTTCCTGTGGCACACATCTGGTACTTCAAGTCTGCCCCTAACAAGATCGCGGCTCTGCTCGGTCTCGCAGCCAAGAAGCTTGAGGCTGTAATATACTATGAGAAATACATAGTCGTCAATCCTGGTACTACAGGACTCGCGAAGATGGACCTTCTTTCTGAGGAGGAATATCTCGACCTGATAGACAGCATGCCGGACAACCAGAACCTTCCTGACGATGATCCTGACAAGTT
The DNA here is from genome assembly GCA_017695015.1 of Candidatus Cryptobacteroides faecigallinarum. Lineage (GTDB taxonomy): Bacteria > Bacteroidota > Bacteroidia > Bacteroidales > UBA932 > Cryptobacteroides > Cryptobacteroides faecigallinarum. The sequence continues at coordinate 6,645 of JADIMD010000104.1, forward strand.
CAAGGCAGGAATGGGAGCGGAGGCAATCTACGAGCTCCTCAAGGAAATCGATGTGGATGCCCTCGCAAAGGAACTCCGCCAGAAAATGCTCAAGGAGACTTCACAGCAGAGAAAGGCAGAAGCCCTCAAGAGGCTCAGCATAGTGAAATGGTTCCAGGAGTCCAAAGGGGTAAACCGTCCTGAATGGATGATAATGAAGGTAATCCCTGTCACTCCACCGGACCTCAGGCCTCTCGTTCCTCTCGACGGAGGAAGGTTTGCAACTTCAGACCTGAATGACCTCTACAGAAGGGTTATCATCAGGAACAACCGTCTGAAGAGGCTCATCGAGATCAAGGCGCCTGAAGTGATTCTCCGCAACGAGAAACGAATGCTTCAGGAGGCAGTAGACTCACTTTTCGACAACTCCAAGAAGTCAAATGCAGTCAAGAGCGAAGCCAACAGGACTCTCAAGTCTCTGTCCGACAGTCTGAAAGGAAAACAGGGACGCTTCCGTCAGAACCTGCTCGGAAAGCGTGTCGACTATTCAGCGCGTTCTGTCATAGTTGTAGGACCTGAACTCAAGATGCACGAGTGCGGTCTTCCTAAACTGATGGCTGCAGAACTTTACAAACCGTTCATCATCAGGAAACTGATCGAGAGGGGAATCGTGAAGACAGTGAAGTCTGCAAAGAAGATTGTGGACAGGAAAGATGCTGTCATCTGGGATATCCTTGAGAATGTGATGAAGGGACATCCGGTACTTCTGAACCGTGCCCCTACACTCCACAGGCTCGGTATCCAGGCTTTCCAGCCTAAGATGATCGAGGGCAAGGCTATCCAGCTCCATCCTCTCGCATGTACCGCATTCAACGCGGACTTCGACGGAGACCAGATGGCGGTACACCTTCCGCTCGGCAACGCTGCGATACTTGAAGCCCAGCTGCTCATGCTCGGCTCACACAATATCCTCAACCCAGCCAACGGTACTCCTATCACCGTGCCGTCACAGGACATGGTGCTCGGACTGTACTACATCACCAAGGCCCGTCCTAATGTAAAAGGTGAAGGCATGAGGTTCTATGGCCCACAGGAAGTGATCATTGCCCTCAACGAAAAGGCAATCGACATACATGCCAAGATCAATGTAAGGCTTCCACTGGACAAGATGGACCCTTCAAAAGGCTATCAGATGGTGGAGACGACTCCTGGAAGAATCATCGTCAACCAGTATGTGCCGCAGGAAGTGCCTTACATCAACGAGATTCTCGGAAAGAAATCTTTGAGAAAAATCATTTCCGTTGTCATCAAGAATACCGGCGTGGCACGTACCGCACAGTTCCTCGATGACATCAAGAACCTCGGATACACAATGGCATTCAAGGGTGGTCTTTCGTTCAACCTTGGAGATGTCATCATCCCTGAAGAGAAGAAGGCTCTCATCGAAGGCGGTTACAAGACCGTGGAGGAAATCAAGAGCAACTTCGCAATGGGTTTCATCACCAACAACGAGAGATACAACAAGGTAATCGACCTCTGGACCTCTATAGACAATCAGATCACAGGCATCGTGGAGAAACAGATCTCCAGCGACCAGGACGGATTCAACCCTGTCTACATGATGCTGGATTCAGGAGCCCGCGGTTCCACACAGCAGATCAAGCAGCTCTGCGGAATGCGAGGACTTATGGCAAAGCCTCAGAAGTCAGGTTCGGCAGGTAACGAGATCATCGAGAACCCTGTCATCTCCAACCTGAAGGAAGGAATGTCAGTGCTCGAATACTTCATCGGAACTCACGGTGCGCGTAAAGGTCTTGCCGATACCGCATTGAAGACAGCCGATGCAGGTTACCTCACCCGTCGTCTCGTGGATGTGTCACATGATGTCATCATCAACGAGGAGGACTGCGGAACTCTCAGGGGTCTTATCGCCACAGCCATCAAGAGCAAGGATGAAATCGTGGAATCCCTCGGGGAAAGGATTCTCGGAAGGACATCTGTCCACGACATATTCAACCCTCTCACGGGAGAACTCATACTTCCTGCAGGCGAGGAGATTACAGAGGACATCGCTGCCCTCATCGAATCCCTCCCTATCGAACAGGTGGAAATCCGTTCAGTGCTCACCTGCGAATCCCGCAAAGGTGTCTGCGCAAAATGCTACGGACGCAACCTTGCTTCAGGAAGGATGGTCGAAAAAGGAGAAGTGGTCGGTGTCATCGCTGCACAGTCCATCGGAGAGCCTGGTACACAGCTTACACTCCGTACATTCCATGTCGGAGGTACAGCATCGGGTACTGCAACTGAGAGCTCAATCAGCTCCAAGTATGACGGAAAGCTCGAATTCGAGGAGCTCAGGACCATCGAAAGAATCAACCCTGACGGTACCAAGAGCGATGTCGTTGTCAGCCGTACTACAGAAGTGCGCATTGTGGACGAAAACACAGGCATCACATTCTCACAGTACGATGTGCCGTACGGCTCTATCCTCTACAAAAAGGACGGAGACAAGGTATCCAAGGGAGACCTCATATGCGAATGGGATGCATATAACGCAATCACCATCATCGAGACTGCCGGAAAGGCACGCTTTGACAGCATGATCGACGGAGTCACATTCCGCGAGGAAATGGCTGACGAATACTCTCTCAACAGGGACAAGGTCGTCATTGAATCAAGGGACAAGACCAAGAACCCTTCAATCGTCATCGTGGACGAGAACGGGGAAATCAAGAAGCAGTACAACCTGCCTGTCGGAGCACACATCATGGTCAACGATGGAGACGATGTGAAAGTCGGTGACATCATCATCAAGATTCCTCGTGCTATCGGCAAGTCAAGCGATATTACCGGAGGTCTGCCTCGTGTAACCGAACTGTTCGAGGCCCGCAACCCTTCAAATCCTGCCATTGTATCCGAGATCAACGGAGAAGTCATCATGGGCAAGATCAAGAGGGGTAACCGCGAGATCATCATCAAGAACAAGTCCGGTCAGGAGAAACGCTACCTCGTTCCTCTTACCAAGCAGATACTCGTCCAGGAGAACGACTATGTCAAGGCAGGTATGAGCCTGTCGGACGGTGCCGTATCTCCTACAGACATCCTCAACATCCTCGGACCTATCAAGGTACAGGAATACATTGTCAATGAAATCCAGGAGGTATACCGTCTCCAGGGTGTGAAAATCAATGACAAGCATTTCGAGATCATTGTACGCCAGATGATGAGGAAGGTACAGATCAACGATCCGGGCGACACCGAATTCCTGCAGGAAGAGCTCGTGGACAAATGGCAGTTCATGGATGTGAACGACAAGATCTATGGCAAATACTATGTCACAGATGCCGGAGATTCACAGAACTATGCCGAAGGAGACATCATCTCCGCACGCGATCTCAGGAGCGAGAATTCATCCCTCGAAAGGCAGGGAATGAAGACCATGGTATCCCGCGAAGCCAAGCCGGCTACAGCAAGCCAGGTGCTTCAGGGTATCACAAGGGCTGCATTGAAGACCAACAGCTTCATCTCGGCAGCCTCATTCCAGGAGACTACGAAAGTGCTCAGCGAAGCTGCAATCCGCGGCAGGGTGGACACACTCGAAGGTCTGAAGGAAAATGTGATCTGCGGTCATGCAATCCCGGCAGGTACAGGACAGAAGGAATTCCAGGAAATCCTGGTTGCCCCGATGGAAGAATACCAGAAAGCAATGTCAGAACTTTAACGGTTCAGACACACAGTATAGAAAGAGGCGGTGCCGCAATGGCATCGCCTCTTTTGTAATACTACCAAAAGTACCTGTTGTATGGTTCAATATATCATTATCCCACTTGAGAATCTTTCACTGAAAATGCAAGGAAAGTGAGATAAAGGATGCAGAGAAGAATGACTGCAAGCCCTCCAGTAATTCCCATATTGCCTATCGCAAATCCCATCAGAGGAGGCACGACAGCCCCTCCAGCCACAGCAGTTATCATCAGCCCCGAAATCTCGTTGGCATATTCGGGCTTGTCCTGTATGGCAAAGGAATATATTATCGAGAAGACCGACGAGCCGAAAAATCCGACACATCCTATTGCAGCGGCAGACACGACCTCATGTCCTGACAACATTAGAACTATAGTCACAGCCGCAGCAGCAATGATATTCCATCTGAAATACCTTGAGGCTGAAATCCTGGTAAGGAGAAATGCTCCAAGAAGGGCACCAGCCGTACGGCAGAGGAAATATATCTGAGGAGCTGACTTAGCCTGCTGTGGCGTCCAGCTGAAATATTCAGTCATCAGTTTGGAACTGATGTAGTTGGTTCCTACATCGACTCCGACGATAAAGAATATCCCGAGAAAGAGCAGGAGTATCTTTCTGTCTTTCAGCAAGGCAAATGTCGATCCCACTGATGAGGAAGACGCACGCTTCTCTTCCCTTGCGATAGGGGTGAAGCCGAGCCATAGAGCGGACAGAAGGGTAACGGCTCCCAATATCGGAAAACACCAGTACCAGTGGTCTTCCCCGAAACGGGCTATCGCGAACATGACTATCTCAGGTCCTGCCAATGAGGAAAGTGCCTTGATGACCTGACCGGCCGTAAGGCTGCTGGTCAGCATCTTAGGGTCTGTCACCACATTGCCGAGCAGAGGATTAAGGGACACTTGGAGTATTGCATTGCCGATCCCGAGCATGGCATATGCAATCATGCAAGTCACACTGTCATAGACTATCATCGGCAGTGCCATACCCACAACAGTCACAGCCATGCTGATAAGGACAGTATTCTTGCGTCCCCATCTGTTGATGAGATTGCCTATCGGGATGCCGAGGAACAGGAACCAGATAAAGACCATTGACGGAACGAATCCTGTCATGGCATCTGACCAGCCGAAAGTCTTCTGGACATAGTCGGAAGTGATACCGACTATGTCGCAGAAACCCATCACGAAGAAACCGGCCAGTACCGGCAACACCGCAAATGAAAATTTATTATGTTTTGATGTCATAATCAATCTTCCATATCTAATTGCAAAAAATTATCTGGCATATGGCGGAGGTGTGGAGGTACCCCATGTTTCGGACGGCTCTGTCCCCATATGCAGAGTCAGGGTACCACCATCATAGACATCACTTCTGTAGATCCAGTTCCTGTCGAGAGACTTGCCGTCAAGCTCTGCCGACTGTACATACATTGCTTCAGGAGAATTTCCTTCCGTTTTGATGACGAACTTCCTTGCAGAAGCATTCACAGGACTCAGGGAAATCTCTATCTTGTCAAACTGAGGACTTCCTATCTGGAATGTCGGCTCGGTACTTGCGCCTCCCTGCACATCGAAAAGTCCGGTCGCAGCCAGTACATACCATGCTCCAAGCTGTCCCTGATCCTCATCCTGACCGTAACCGTAGCCATGCTCGGCATCGGTACCGTAGAACTCGTCGCAGATAAGCCGGGTCCATTTCTGGGTAAGATAAGGCTTGCCTGAGAAATTGAACAGCCATGGAATATGCAGACACGGCTGATTTCCGTGGTTATACGGGCTCTGGAGGCCTGAGAAGGCATATGTCACCTTGCCTCCGCCGAAGACTGACTTTCGGGCCTCCACAAAAATAGAGTCAAGCCTGTGGTTGAACTCATCCTGTCCCACTTTCTCTATAAGACCGTACGGATCCTGAGGGACGAAGAATGTGTACTGCATCGCATTTCCTTCCTGGAAGCCTCTCCACGGTTCATATGGATTGAAATTGTCGATAAAGCTGCCGTCAGGGGTGCGCGGACGGATAAAGCCGGTAGCATCGTCGAAAAGTTTTTCCCAGCCCTTTGAAAGCTCCATGAGCTGTTCGTAATCCTCCTTTTGTCCAAGAGCCTTGGCCCACTGAGCTACGGCATATGAACTGAAACTGTATTCGAGGGTATGCGAAGCCGAGAACTGCGAACCGTCCTGAGGCATGGCAAAATTATCCCCTGCAATATATGGAGACCAGCCTCCTCTGGACACGAACTGCCCCACATCCAGTTTTCCTGCTCCGGCGATACGTCCTTCCGAGCCGATTTCGTTCTTCAGGGCCGCCTGATAGGCCTTATCGACATCGAAACCTCTGATACCGCTATTGTATGCACCCACGAAAGCTATACTCGTCATGTTGGTTCCCACTCCCGAGACATAACGGCTGTTGGCTATTCCGTCCCCGAGCCAGCCTGTCTCATCATATACAAGCATCTGGCTGTTTACGAAATCGTTGTAATATTCAGGATAGGCCAATGCCCAAAGTGTCTCGAGATTCCAGTATCCTCCCCAGACAGCATCCGTGTTGTAATGTGCATGGAGAGGGCGCCCGTCCTCTCCGAGAGGGATCTGTCCTACGGAACCGTTATTTTTCGGATAGGCACCGTTGACATCGCTTGCCAGACCGCGTCCGAGAAGGGCATGGTACAGACCGGTATAGAACTTTATCCGGCTATCCTCTGTCCCCCCGTAAACCCTTATACGTCCGAGAGCCTCATTCCATTTGGTCTCAGTTGCCTTGCGTACATCATCGAAAGAAGCATGCTCGGCCTCGGCTATCATATTTAGCCTTGCATTCTCTACAGAGGTGTAGGAAAGTCCTATCTTTACTGTCACAACTTGAGAGGCAGAAGTAGAATAATTCAAGGACATCATTGCACCAGGACCTTGAATCTCATCCTTGCGTTCCGGAGCACCACCCTGATAGAATACATCCACAGACTCAGGGACAGCGTCCACGACAGCATAGAAATACATAGGCAGAGAAGCTCCTGTCTGGTATTTCTTGATGTATTCAGGCTCGGTGACAACATATCCCGACACCACGCTGCCTCCGTCATATTCTATATGGGCATCCTTCACATTGCCGCTCTCACCCTGACGGTTACCGATATTGAAAATGATATGGGCTTCATCAGACTGCGGGAAAGTATATCTCTGGAAGCCTGTCCTTGCAGTGGCAGTCAGTTCAGTCCTGATACCGTAATCCTTGAGTATCACGGAATAATATCCAGGCCAGGCCTGCTCGTCCTGATGGTCGAAACGGGAACGGAATCCGCTGTCAGGGTCTTCAAGAGTACCGGGGGATGTCTTCAGCCCTCCTGTTGTCGGCATGAGGGAGATTCCTCCGATCTGGAATTCATGCAGACACGGAAAACCGTCGATGGAAGTGTGTGTCCCGTCATATCCAACAGCTTCCCAACCCTGGACATTGCCATAGGTACCGTTGGTGGAAGCGCCGAGTTTGGCAAGACCGAAAGGCTCTGCAGCAGGAGTGTAGAAGAACCACCTGCTATGCACTGTCCCGATATTGGGATCGGCATAATGGATAAGATCCTCATGAGTGCCGGCATTTCCGCACCCGACAAGCCCCAAAGCTGCTATTATCAAAATGTATAACGACTTCATTTTCTTGACTAAAGTTTTACTTGTTCATAATTGCACTGACATACATTGATCTGTGCGGTCTATTCCCAGTCAGGGACCTCACCGCGTATCATTGCCACACGGGCATAATATTCAGGAATGCAGGATGCGTCCAGAAGCCATTTTGGCTGACGGCTTTCGTCAGTCCTGCCCGTCCAGTCATGGTAGTACAGTCCAGACACGTCACGGGCATTATCCCAAGCATAATCCAGGGCCTTGATGACCACATCCACATATTTCGGATCTCCTGTCACATTGTATAGTTCATGATACCCCCTGAAAAGTACAAGGCGGAACCACGGCAAGTCATGTCCGTATGGAATCCCGTCCTCAGTATAGCGGAAGAATTCCTTCATACTGCCCTCAGCAAGGAAATTGGCATTGTCAAGATAGGACTGCTCACCGGTAAACTTATACAGGAATACGGCAGCCTGGAGCAAAGTCCCGGTGTTGTAGGTATAAAGGTCGGAATGGATGGAACCCTCCCCTGCCGTCAGCCAGGAATTATACACCACTCCTCTCTCTGGATCTTTGAGATATTTGTCGAACCAGTCATAGAATTTCTTTCCGGTTTCCAAATAATAGGTATCACCTGTAGCCTCGTAAAGCTTGAGGGCAAGGACCATTGCCTTTCCGTTGGCACATGCCGGTTTCTGGTCAAGAGAACCTTCCACCCAAGGGACTCCACCCTCGAACCTGTCGTCCCAGCCGCTCAGAATGAATGTAAGGACATGTTTCGCTCTTTCAAGATAGACAGGATTCTTGGTAACCCGGTAAGAGTCGATATAATCTATGCCGACCAGACCGTTGTCATCGTAATATCTGTCCACCTTGCCAAACTGCACAGGATAGGCCTGATAGCCGAAAGGTAAACGCGAGGTGTCGAAATATTTCTCCATAGACACTGCCATAGAATCCACATAAGGCAGATATTCAGGATCTATTCCGGCCATGATAACTGCTGATGAATAGATACCGCTCATCGGCCAAAGGAAAGAGACCTCCTGGGCCTTGCGGGTGGAATCGTTGAAATATGTCAGGTCAGGACGGTAGCTGTTGGGATAGTACTCCGAAAACAAACCGTACTTGTCCACCCTGTAGAGTTTCCACACGAGATCGAACATCTCTTCCGCCCTGTCCTTGTTCGGAGTGGTTTTCTGCGGTCCTCCCGAACAAGAAGCAATGGCAAATACAGCCAGAACGGCCGCCAATATAGTTATTCTTTTCATTGTCTCTCAACTTTCGCCCCTTTGTAAAGGGCTATTACACCGAATGATTCAAGGGCAGCATCCTGCATAAGAAGCTGCTTGTCCCTGTCAGGATTGGCAATGCCCGTCCAGTTTTCGAAGAAAAGTCCGTTGGCCTGTCGGGCATTCTCCCATGCATTGTCCGCAAAATTGATGAAAGTATTGATATATGAAGACGCCTGACTGTAATAAGGCTCAATGTCAATATATGCATTTATGAGCTTTATCGTAAACCATGGATCATTACCCGGATAAACAAGCATCCCGGCGAGAGGGTCAAGTTTCACGAAATAGCTGTAGGATCCCATGGCCGATTCCTTGGCCTGGTCGAGATACTCCTGTTCCCCCGTAATACGGAAGAGATCGATTCCGTTAGATATCATGACACCTGTGTTGTATGTCCATTTCGTATTGTTGATATTGCCGTCAGCGCCCTTGTCATTCCAGTAACAGCCGTCAGCAGGGTCGCGGAGATTATCTACAAGCCAGTCATAGAGTCTTTTGGCAAATGCAAGCACATCGGATTTCTCTTCCTGAGGGCAGACTTGATAATAATGCAGCAGGAAAGAAGTGGCATAACCATTGGCACAGGCTGGCTTGTTGGAATTATCGTTGCCAGGCTGATTCTTCGCGCTTTCGTTCCACCAGAGGGCACCACCGAAGATATCATCTTCTCCAGCGGCCAGGAAATCTACTATTCTGCCCGCCCTTTCGACATATTCAGTGTCTCCGGTAAGGTTGTACGCTTCCACCAGATCGAGACCTACAATGGAATTGTCGTCATAGAACCTGTCCGCCTGACCTGATGTGCCGTTTGTCTGGGAACCGTAGCCCCCTACCCCGTCCTTTTCGTACCAGTACCGCTCAAACTGGTCTATCATGGCCGGATAGTCGATGTCGCCGTATCCAAGCCTGTGCAGCAGTGCAACACCCGACACCAGTCCGTCATACGGCCACAGATAGGACGAATTCTCGCTTCCTTTAGGGTAGTTCTCATTATAAAGACCGGCCCATGTCCCTGAAGAAATCCTGTAGTACTGGTTGATAAGGTCGAAAGTCTCCTTGGCCCTTTCATGCCACACCACATCTTCGGAAGGACCCGGAGGAGTGACCGTACCTCCACCTCCTGTCGGTGTCCACTTCTCCACATCGTTGCTGCAGGAAAACAGCACCAATGCGGAAACTATATAAATCATTATCCTTTTCATATCAGGCAAATATTTACAAACCAGTCCGGACACCATACCACTGGGCGGCTCAGGTATCCGGACACTGAACAAATTACTCAAACTGATGGCAGAAATATCCGTCCAGATTGCCGTAGATCTTCACTGTTACACTGCCTGCATTGAGCAGGGATGCATTGAATTTGTATGCATTATCCCACTGTCCTGCACTTGCCCATGTAACTTCCACAATATCATAGTACGACAATGGAGCGTTGACTTCTGGAGCTGCTCCTGTCAAGGACGGAGAAGACCATCTCCAGCGCATATCGACATCATCGACTTTCACATCGAAATAATACCTTTCATCAGCGACTGTCTGTCCCGCAGGCCATCCCGGATGTCGATAAGGGACTGTAATGACATCAATAGTCCTGGAGAATACACCATTACCGTCATATGTGAAGCGATATACTGGATCCTTGATACCGAACTCTTCCGGGCCCACATCCCCATAGGTCTGAGACCAGACAATATGGAGTTCACCTATTTTTTCCCGCTTCATTGAAAGCGTATTGAAATCGACGGTAATCCTTTCGGCAATATAGTTCTTCTCCTCATTGAGGTCGGTTGCGGTAACCGTAGTGGTTCCTTCCCCGTCAGCCAGTTTATTCTCGCTGTTTATATAGAAGTTGACGGCATCGTCCCCTGTAGTGTTCCTGAAATAAATTTCTCCGTCCGCAAGGACAGCAAACATGTCGAACACTCCCTCGGAAACCTTGCGGAAGGCACGTCCTTCACCACCGTCACCCGCAATTGCGGAACCGTAAAGATAAAGCTCCTCTGGAATAAGGGACAGACCGTCAGGACGCGTAAGGGAAATCGTGGCTGATACTTCCGACTGCTTCACCTCTCCACCACGGGACGCAGTGACAGTCCATTTGATGGAACCTGTTTCGAGAGCCCCGATACCTGCGTTACGCGCCAGAATATTGAGCGTCGCATGAGTAAGGGTAAGCTGTGCCAAACCACCGTTGTCGCTCGCCATTATCGCAATCGGTTCGGAGAAGTCTCCGTCTACCTCATCAAAAAGCACATTGTAGAGACAGATACCACCGTCTTCTGCTCCACCGCCCGTCCATGAAAGAACGACATTCTGTGTCGAAGTAGGGTCTATGTTCACAGACTCTGGAGAATTCAGTTTTGTCGGAGCTGAGAAATTTGTGTCGTATTTGTATTTCTGACATGACATTACTGCAAGGAGTGCAGCAGATATCAATAATATCTTTTTCATATTGTTTCTATTAAATCATCAAATTGAATCAATCATGTCCCCTGCTCCGGACTGCAAGCCCTTAATGACGGAGGAACAGTCCGGGCAAGGATGACAATACTGAACTACCACCCAGGATTCTGGGAAAGGTAGATATTGAGGTCACGGTCAGCCTGAGGAATAGGCCACAGATAATGCTTGGCAGGGTCGAAAGTCCTATTCTCGATCTGTTTGTAACCATTATCTGTTCCTATGGCTGCATCAGTCTTCATGCCATGGCACCAGCCATTCATCACATCCTCGGCTATTCTCCAGCGGATGATGTCCTTGAAACGGAGTCCTTCGAAGGCCAGCTCACAGCGACGTTCGTTGCGGATAAGCTCTATCAGCTCGTCTCCAGTCTCCCCCTGATAATTGAGGGCCCCAGGATCTGTAAACCCTGCTCGCCGTCTGATCCGCTGTATCGTTGCATTCCATGCTGCACCGTCGAATTCGTCAAGTTCCGCAAGAGCCTCTGCATTCATCAGAAGGATGTCTGCATACCTGATGACGATAGGATTGAGACCTGAATAAAGTTCTGCCCTGAAGGTGTAGTCCCAGTATTTCTTAAAATAGTATCCTGTGACTGTAGCTCCAGACTGGACATCGATGGCATCGGAAGCCTCTACCAGTGCCTGGGTACCTGTCGCAGTCTTGTATGAGCCATGGATGTCGGTTATCGTGGCAGCAAGCCTCGGGTCCCTGTTGGCGAACGGATCGTCTTCGTCATAATCCCCTGACTCCTCTATAGTCTTGCCGTCCAGCATGATATAGCTGTCAACGAGTTCCTGCAGAGGCACAAGCAGGGCATACCCACCAAAAGACGGAGGCAGAATATTGTACTGGCTCCTGTGCTCATGAGACACAGGCATATACTGTCTGTCAAGTATAACTTCACAGTTGCCTTCGTTGGCTATCTCGAAAAGGCCCGAATAGCTCTCGAAAAGGTCAAAGCCGCCTTCGTCCATAATCTTTGAAGTCAAGGTCTTGACTTCTTCCCAGTCTCCTTCGAACAGGCAAACCCTTGCCTTGACAGCCATCGCGGCCCACTTTGTGATACGCCCCTTGTCCGCCTCGTCGTAAGAAGCCGGGAGATAGTCATTGTCAATAACTTCATCAAGATCTCTCAGAACATTGGCAAGAACTGTCGCACGCGGAGTACGGGCTATTTTCTGACTTTCAGAAATGCTTATCGCCTCTTCTGTGTAAGGTACATCTCCAAACCTGGTATAGAGCTCATAATAATGGAAAGCCCTTATTACCTTCACTTCTCCGATATAACGATTTTTTAGTGCTGGATCAAGTCCAGGGACACGGTCAATATTGGTAAGCAGTTCATTGCAGTATCGGATGCCTGAATAACGGCTGTCCCATACTGCCTCAACATAATCATCTGAAGTCGAATACGACCCGTTTCCTATCGAATTAGGATTTCCAGCCTGAAGTCCTATATAGGCATTGTCGCTGTATGAATCCCCGTACATGAGTTCCTCCATGCTGATTATGGTATTGTAGCATGTATTCACAGCATCCAAGGCAGCATCTGGATCTTCGTCCCAGAAAGTAAGATCCGTCTCCCTGTCGTATGGAGGAGTATCGAGACTGATGCAGGACACTGCTCCGAACAATATTGCAAGAGACAGGGTAAAAGTCTTTATGATAGTTTTCATTTTTTATCCTGTTTAGAATTTAACATTAAGTCCCAAAGAGAATACCCTTGCTACAGGATAGGTACGTCCTGAACCGTCACCAGTATACTCAGGATCCCATCCTCCAGGCATCGCACTGAATGTAAGGGCGTTCTGAAGACTCGCATATATCCTCAGATTCTGGATCTTCACCTTTTCCATCCATCTCTTAGGGAAAGTATAGCCCACCTGGACATTCTTGAGACGGAGATATTTCGCGTCCCTAATCCAGAAATCTGAGCCGAGCATGGTGTTGGCCGACTCGGAACCGCGAGTAAGGCGAGGATAGGTTGCATCAGGATTGGAAGGTGTCCAACGGTCAAGATGGAAATCGAGCACAGGGCCCTCGTTATTGTTGTGGAAGGCCTCCACAGCCTCTCCTCTCATCCATTTGCTTCGCTTGCCGACTCCCTGCCACATCATCGAGAAGTCGAAGCCTTTCACTTCGAAGCCGTATGTAAGGCTGAACAGATATCTCGGGAAGTCGTTGCCGAGCACGAAACGGTCATCAGAGTTAATCCTGCCTTCACCAGTCTTGTCCACATAACGGATGTCTCCAGGCTTCACTGTAATTCCATCAGGCACAGGACCGGCCGCACATTCTGCTTCATTCTGGAAGAAACCGTCAGTCTTATAAGCATAGTACGAATTCATAGGATAACCTTCCATAAGGATTGTGGTCACATCGGTACCGTTGATCTGCCTAGTTCCCTTGATGTCTACGACCTTATTCCAGCTGTCGGACACATTCCCTGAAACATGGTGATTCACAGGACCTGTCTTGAAGAGATAAGAGAACGAAAATTCCCATCCTGAGGTGTCTACCACTCCTGCGTTCTGTGTCGGAGCTCCGTTACCGAAGATACCTGGTACAGGAAGTCCGAAGAGGATGTCGTAGGTTCTGTTATAGAACCAGTCGAAGGTGATGTTGAGATTGTTCCTGAGCAGACCGAGATCTATACCTACATCTGCCATGGCTGTCTTCTCCCATTCGATGTCAGGATTGGCGGAAGAGAACGACAATGTATTGACGAGCTGGTTGTTGAAACTACCCCCCTGGGTCACTGTAACTGTCTGCATATAACTATATGCACTAATACGGTTGTTGCCGACAAGTCCGTATGATGCCCTGAGCTTGAGGGAAGGTATATAATCCCTGATATTGTCCCAGAATTCCTCGCTCGATATACGCCATCCTGCTGACAATGACGGGAAGAGGCCGGAACGGTTTCCTTCGGCGAAATATGAGGAATAGTCGTTCCTGAGATTGAATTCGAGAAGGTATTTCTCGTCATAGTTGTATGTGAGCCTTGCGAAGCCGGAATACATCGACCAGTCGCTGGCAGCCCCACCATTGGCCACATCATCTCCTGACAGTGAACCTACAAGAATATCGTATTTGTTATCAATATTATCCCTTCTTGTCCAGTAACTCTTATCGGAGAAACCTTCATATGAATAACCCAGCAGGGCTCCAAAGGTATGCTTACCGATGGTCTTGTTATATGTGGCCATCGCATTGGCTGTGGTATAAAGGGAACGGTAGCTCTCTTCCTGCATCTGATTCAACACATCTGCAGACGAACCTTCGAGGGCATTGCGGTGTGTGTGCTTACCGTTGTTCCATGTCCTGGCCCCGATGCTTCCGACCAATTTGAAACCGTCAAACAATTCCCATTCTGCAGACAGGGTACCTGCCAGTTCGTCATTGACAGACTGGACATATCCGCCCTGCTCTATGCGCTGGAGACCGTTGGCATTACTTCCTGCAGGATATGTGTATGTCCCGTCAGGATTCTTTATTTCATAGACAGGAGGCATACGGTTGGCCTGCTCCACGATCCAGTAGGTCTGATAGGCATGGTCGGTGATGGTGTTGCGCGCAAACTGCGAGGTCAGGTTGATTGTCAGCCTGTCCGTTACCTTATGGCTGAGATTCAAACGGGCATTGAAACGTTTGTAGCCGTAGTCTTTGGACCCCTTGAACATACTGTCCTGGTCAAGGAAGCCGATGGATGCCATATATGAAAGTTTCTCTGTTCCTCCTGTCATGGAGACACTGTGGCTCTGCTGAGGTGACCAGTCGTCATAAAGGGCGCGCACCCAGTTCACATTAGGTCCGTTATTCTTGAAATTGGCTATGTCTTCCTGCGTATATTTGGCCGGACGTCCGGAATTGACCTCCGCCTCGTTATAGAGTTCGGCATAAATCCATGAATCGACTATTTTCGGAAGGGATGTAGGCATCTGGAAACCGTAATTGAAGTCATATGAAACTTCCATTTTTCCTTCCTGTCCTTTCTTGGTAGTCACAAGAATGACACCATTGGATGCGCGAGAACCGTAAATAGCTGTGGAAGAGGCATCCTTCAACACCGAAATCTGGTCAATGTCGGAAGGATTCAGGTTGGCAATCGATCCTTCTATACCATCGATGATGACCAACGGGCTATTGTCGTTCAATGTGTTCAGACCACGGACATTGATAGAAGGAGAACTACCTGGAGTGGAAGTGCCCTGCTGGATGATAAGTCCCGGGACTGAACCCTGCAATGCTTCGAGCGCATTGGCGATAGGACGGGCTTCCATGACTTCCGTGTCGACAGAAGCTACTGCTCCAGTGAGGTTTATCTTCTTCTGGGTTCCGTAACCGACTACGACCACATCGTCGAGAGCAAGGGATTCAGGAGCGAGTTCGATCTCGATATACCCTCTTCCGTTCACTGCGACTTCAGCATCGGAATAGCCGATGGAAGAGACAGTGAGAATTGCATCTGAAGGGGCTCTCAAAGTAAAAGTACCGGTGACATCAGTAGCTGAGCCGATTGTGGTGCCCTTGATGATGACACCGGCTCCGATAACTGGTTCACCCTGTGATGTTACCTTTCCTTTCACCTCAATCTGCTCAGACTGGGCGAAGAGGCTGAAGGAAGAGACAGTACAGAGCATGAATATGCAAGACAGGGACATCAGCATCCTGTGCCATGCCCCGGTGCGTGTACCGCCAAATTGTGCGATCAATTCAGTAGTTAGTTTCATAATATATTGTTTATAATGAATGTTATAGCTGTTCGTCAAGACGGGAAAGTGCATAGGCATATGCACCGGCAGCGATGGCCTCACTCGTCCCTATGGAAGACAGCCCCACGCCGATCCTCTTATTCTTGAAATACGGCACTTTCTCGTCCGAGAAAGGCATTGTCACCTCCTGAGGCCCCTCATCAAGGAATGACGCCAACTGCGAAGGATCTGTCAGGTCATAGACCTCAGACTGCAGACGGGGGAATGAGGCTCCGGCAAAAGTCGACAGACTGCTGCGCATCTCCGCAAGGATGCCAGGGAAGATGTACTTCGCCGCACCTGAGACTCCTCCGCCTATGACCACAAGGCCGTCCACGATATCAATGGCATGCGCTATAGCATTCCCTGCTGTCCTTCCGAACTGCATAAATGTCTCCACGGCAGCCTGCCTGTTACCGGGACGGATACCGTCCGCGATGTCATATATATCCTTTGGATTGAATTGCGCGGCAGACTCGCCGCTGAGTTCTTCATAAATGCGTCTTACGGCTCTGATGCTGACGCCCTCCTCTGCAATCATGTCCGGATGGAGGACATTCTGCATACACCAGACATCACCTCCGCAGCCATTGTCACCTGTCAGGAGACGATCGTCTATCACGACGCCAGCCCCGAAGCCTGTACCGAATGTGATACCGAGCAGATTCCTGTACTGTCTGCGGCTTCCGTTTCTATGGAGTTTTTCATTTATTTCCGGCAAAAAGCCGCACAGAGCTTCGCCATAGGCATAGAGATTCCCGTCATTATTGATAAAGACGGGTATTTTGAATATCTTTTCAAGCCAGGGACCTAAGGCCGTACCCCCCCCAGAGAAAGCAGGGAAATTCGGTAGTCTTCCTATCACACCGTGCCTGTAGTCAGCCGGGCCAGGAAAGGCAAAACTGATTGCAGCAGGGCGTTCACCGATACTGTCCGATATCCTGCGGAATCCTTCAGCTATGGTCTCAAGGCATTTTTCTATATTGTCAGTCACTGCCTTAACCCGTAACGGAACAACTGCCTCCTGTCCCCCACGCATGGCGGAAAAGACAAAATTGGTCCCTCCAGCATCGAGCGTCAGCACAATTCTGTTGTCATTTTCATACATAATTCCAGTGTCATTTTATGCAGTCATCATACTTGCCTGTCAGAAACGGACATAAGCTTTTATCGTCATGCATTCCTTGCCTTCCGACCGTCCATAAGGTCTTATCGTATACTCCCCGACCGATGCCGGAACGATGAATGTTTCGGCATAATGTACCACGAACGGCTCGAATGCTCCCGTCGGGCTCTCTATTACAGCCTCCTCTCCATCCACGAGATTGAACACATTGACGCTTCCACAAGTTGTATGTTGCACTGGCACAGAGAAGGTATGGCGTCTGGTCTCTATGAATTCATTCGGATGCAGACCAGTCCGCTCTTCTTTCCATCCCTCGCCAGCAGCGATATCAGTGAAATGGTTGTGCAGGTTCTTTTCTACATATTCCGTAGTCCTGCCCCAATCGATGACCTTGCTGCCTCTCTCGACATTGATAGGACGCGGCTTGCCGTCAAGCCCGAGCCGCTGCCAGTCCCACATCTTGAAAGTAAAGAGGTTAGGGGTAGAACTAATCTCAAGGACCATGCTTTCCGCCCCGGAGCAGTGTACCGTACCGCCCGGTATCAGGAAATGGTCATGCTTCCTGGCTGGTATATTGTTCACATATTTTTCTGCATCGAACACTATTTCGCCTTTCTGCGCACGCCTGAGGTCATCCACCATTGCCTGTGGGTCTATACCTTCTTTAAGACCGAGATAAACATGGGCACCTTCACCTGCATCCAGAAGATAATAACTCTCGTCCTGGGTATATGCCATACCGAAATTCTCCCTTATAAACTGGGTGGTAGGGTGTACCTGAAGACTGAGATTGCCTCCGCCCATAGTGTCGAGGAAATCGAAACGGATTGGGAAATCCTTGCCGAAACGAGCTTCTACCGATTCTCCAAGGAGCTCCCTGCTCCTGAGCAGCACCAGATCGACTGACGGAAGTTCGAAACGCACGCCGTTCACCTCAAAATAGAGACTGTTCTCCTCGGGCACGCAGTCGAAGCACCATCCGAAATTACTCATATCCCTGTCAAGGTCGCATACTTCCTTCATCCACTGACCTCCCCATGGAGCAGGGTCAAAGAAAGGCACCACCCTGAATGGAGTCTTCACTGTGGCGTCGATTCCCCTGAAGAAAGTCACGCTGTCTATCATCTTTGGCTGACCCGCAATATGGGTGTCAATCCAATATGCCACTTTATGAAAAAGTCTGTCCTTATGTATGTCACATACTCTCCAGTCATTGAAGAAACCTCTCTTATACTGGATTGATACAGGATCATCATGGTTATCTATTCCAAGAGCCTTTACTTCATGTCTGCGGAATCGCTGCTGTATCTCCCAACGGGCCATATCCACATAGACAACAAGCGCCTTGTCGGATACTGCAAGGGATGCACCTGTCCCTATAACTACGGAAAGTCCATTCCCCCTGGAGATCCTGCCTTTGTAGGAGGCAAGTTTTTCCTGATCGAAGAAATCATTGATTCTCAAGGCTGTCACATAGCCGAAAAGGACATCATCCGTCATGAAAATATCGGTCATCCTACGCACTTCTTCTTCAGGTTTCATAAGATCCCTCGTATCCGTAACCTCCACACCGAGTCCATCGGAAAAGGCTTTCTTCACCTCATCTTCGTACACGCCAGTGTAGAGTTCCACCGCAAGTTCGCTGATATTTTCAGAT
This sequence comes from Candidatus Cryptobacteroides faecigallinarum, assembly GCA_017695015.1. Lineage (GTDB taxonomy): Bacteria > Bacteroidota > Bacteroidia > Bacteroidales > UBA932 > Cryptobacteroides > Cryptobacteroides faecigallinarum. The sequence continues at coordinate 25,295 of JADIMD010000104.1, forward strand.
TCCAGACTCTGTCTGATGCAGCCGATGATATTGTCCCATCCCTGGACAAGAGTTCCAGCAATCCTGGTTGCCGGATACTTATCGTAGTTCGAGTGTCTCATAAATGCTGTTAGTTTGTTCATACATATTGAACATGTGCAAATATGAAAACTTTGTTTGGATTTTCCAAGAAAATAATGAATTTTTGCTAATTTTGCATAAACAGTTTCGAGTCCCCATGATAATAGACCATTCAAGTAACAAACCTCTTCATCTTCAGGCTGAAGAAATATTAAGAAGACTAATCGAAACGGAAGAGTACAAGAACGGCAAGCTGCTTCCAAACGAAGTCGAATTGTCTGAACAATTGCACATATCCCGGAACACACTACGGCAGGCCATCAACCGGCTGGTGTTCGAGGGACTGCTTACCCGCAAGAAAGGAGTAGGAACAAAGGTCAGCAGGAAAGGTGTTGTAGGAGGCGTCCAGAACTGGCTTAGTTTCTCCCAAGAGATGAAGATGCTCGGGATAGAAATACGGAATTTCGAACTTCACCTCAATTTCAGGCATCCTACAGAGGAAATCGCCAATTTTTTCGGCTGCGACAGAGAAAAGACGAAGTGTCTCGTAATGGAGAGGGTCAGGGGAAGGAAGGAATATCCGTTCGTATATTTCATATCATATTTCAATCCGTCAATCGGGATGACAGGGGACGAGAATTTCACAATGCCGCTATACGAGATGATGGAAAAGGAATATGGTATAGTAGTCAAAACCAGCAAGGAAGAGATTTCCGCGCGTTTAGCGGGGAGTTTCATTTCAGAAAAACTAGACATAGGTTCAGGGAAACCGATACTGATACGCAAAAGGTTTGTATACGATATCCATGACATGCCTGTTGAATACAATATCGGCTATTACAAAGCCGACAGTTTCACCTACACCATAGAAGCCTCCAGGAACATTTAACGGTTCAGATACACAGTATAGAAAGAGGCGGTGCCGCAATGGCATCGCCTCTTTTGTTGGTTCTGGGTCGAGGATGGGTCAGCGGCCGTAATAGTCGCGGAGGAATGCATCCAGATAAGGGCCGCGCATGTTGGTTTTGAGGAAACGGCCCTGCTCATCCAGAATTATGCAGCAAGGCACTCCCATGACACCGTACAGGTTCATCGCATTGCCATTCATCATGGACATGTCCCTGAGCTGTGTCCAGTCCATATTCTCTTCCTTGACAGCCTTTTCCCATTCCTGGACATTGTCGTCCACAGAAATGCTTATGATGTCGAATTCAGGATATTTTTCATGGATATGCTTGAGATGAGGTATCTCTCCCCGGCAAGGTCCGCACCAGGATGCCCAAAACTCCAGCATCGCAATCTTGCCTTCCGGGATACAGGATGACAGCTTTACCTTGTTGCCCTCCATGTCGTAGAACTCCGCATCCACATATTTTTCCCCGACAGCAAGTCCGGACGCCCTTTCCGCTGCCTCCTTCAATGCTGCAAGGCGTTTTGTCCCATGCCAATAAGGCTCGAGCACCGAGACATAACCTTTTATCTCTTCAGCAGTATAGGGGCTCACGCTCCCGTCACCGAAAAGATATGACACTTCATCAAACGATACCGCAGCCTCAGGATGCCTGCGCACGAAATCCATGGTTATTTCATGTCTTGCCCTGAGAAGCTCCATCTCCTTTGCTGCAAGGTCAGCAGCCTCCACGGAAAAGTCGCTCTCCACCTCCGGGGCATAATACACTTCATATATCATTTTGCCCACCACTGCAAGAGAATCAGACAGCGGCTTGCGGAGACTGTCCAGCTCCTCTTTCAGGTCCTGCTGCACAGAGCCGGTAACCACAGGAGGGACTGTTTTCCTGCCTTCTGACCAGTAATATGTCGGCAGGGTATTGGCATCGGCAGAGAATGACACCGACGAATTATCCATATATACTGTAGCAGCAAGAGCCTCTGACTCGTCTCCGGAGAACGAGATATCGCCATCAGCATCAAGGAATACCAGCATGCAGCACTGCACCGGCGACTCAAGACGCCCGGACAGGTAAAATGCCCCGTCCTTCACTACGGCACTGTCAAGAGGGGTCATCCCCCACAGCTGCTGCTCATACAACATCACTTTTGCACCTTCCGCATTGGAAAGACTGCCGTTTATCTCAAACCCCGGTCCGGAACATGACCATAGAGCCAAAGCCAGGGCTAACATCAATACTATCTTTTTCATAACAAAAACATATTTAACAGTTTACAGAAGTCATTATGGAAGCTGCTGGAGAAGCGTGTTACCTGCCAGGGCAGCACGAGGGACAGGAGCTATCAGAGTATTGGAACGCGATACGCGTCCGCTGTTGTCACAGAAATTCTCCCCGTCAAGCATAAGCGCCCTCACCTGATCATAATAGTCATCCATATTCTCGGTGAAATTCTCCATGAACCTGTGCTGCATTATGGTCTTCACAAGATCGTCGTCAGGTATGGCATCCACATAAGTCCGGTCATATCCTGCCCTTTCTATCACCCTTGCAAGAGCCGTCCTTGCCGCTTCATAATGCGACTCTCCCTGTCTTGCCTCTGCCTCTGCCTTGATATAGTATGCATCGGCCAGACGCAGAAAGAAGATAGTATTCGATGGCCCTTCCACAAATTGGCCATAGATATACTTGCTTATTCCGTTTACTCCCACAGTATTGGAATAAGTCAGGATATATCTGCCGTCATATCCGGTCCATGCATCAGGCCCTGCGAGTTCAAAGCCCATTTCCTCAGCAGCTGAAGCAATGTCCAGGAGTGCATATTCATAGGCTTCCTCTTCCGGGATACCGTATCCTACATATTCATCTACTATATCCTGTACCGATGTATAGCTGGTCATTCCCATATTCATTTCATTGATGAATGCCAGGACATCCTGCTCATTGGTACCTTCTGCAAGCCATGCTTCCACTTCTGCTGAGGATGGCTCTCCTGAAACCTGCGTCCCGGCACCCGGCACCATCTCATCCGCGAGCGAAGTCAGAGGGTCTCCCGGCATAGCATAGCTGTAGCTGTAGCTGTCACCGCCCAAGGAGCTTCCAGGATAAGCACAGTACAGGTCAAAAAGGATTTCCGGAGACTGGTAAGGTGAACGGAACGGGTCGAGGTAACTTTCCCCAAGATCAGCATCCTTGACGTCTATGAGTTCTCCTGCCACCTTGGCCGCTTCTTCATAGCGTCCTGCATTCAGCAGCACCTTGGCACGCAGAAGCATCACGGCATACCGTCCTGCATGACCTACAGCAGGCACCTCAGGCGCATTCACGGCCTTGTCCAGGTCGGAAAGTATGCTCTCGTAGCTGTCAGCCACAGTCGAACGGGCCTTAGGTTCATTGCTGCGGACAGGATCGTCCATTATCACTATACCGTATTTGGATGACATGTCATAGAACTGCCCGAAAGTACACAGAAGATAATGTTCAGCCAGGGCCTTGAGGAAATATGCCTCCGAAAGGATTTCTGACCTTCGCACATCCGACAGTCCCTGAATCTCTTTCTCGCTTTCAAGGATGGAAATTAAAGAATTCGCCCCGTTTATGACAAAATACTGGTCAGTATAGAACTGTTCAATGGAAGTATTGTCATCAGTGATCTGGTTTATCTGGAAATCATCATATCCTGCGACATTTGAAGACGCAATGGTCCCCGCACGCAGACACTGGTTGGTGAAGAATGAGCAGATGCCGAAACTTTTCCATGAAGCATAGACGCCTGCCAGGGCATTTTCAGCTGATGCCTCATCATTTATGACAGTCTCGTCAGTATACACATATTCTATCTTGAGGTCATCCAGAGGACCTATGAGCGAGCATGCCGGAACAGCAAGCATAATCCCGGCAACAAGCGATATATAATATCCGAGTGTTTTCATCTTCTTCAATTTTAGAACTTTAGGTTAACTCCGAAAGTGAATGACCTTGCGAGAGGATACGGGTCGTCGTTGATACCCATATCCACAACCATGGAGCCAATGGTCTCCGGATCTATGCCAGGCCACCTGGTGACTGTAAACAGATTGGTTGCGGTGAAGAACACCGACAGGCCGGTGGAATGAATGGCCGCAGCCCACTTTTCAGGGAGGGCATATCCGAGAGTAAGGTTCTTGAGCCTGAAATATGAGGCATCGAACACAAACCTGTCATTGACCATGCTATTATAATTGTATAACAGCGCACCAAGACGCGGATAACGGGCATCGGTCCGTTCAGGAGTCCATGTATTGCCATAGACTTCCCTGCTGATGCTTTCCTGGAATGGAGAAGCTATGTCATTCGCCACTGCGGAATATACTGCCTGGGAGCCGACGGAATACTGGAACAGGACTGAGAGTGTCAGGTTTTTCCACCTGAAACGGGTGTTCCATCCTCCGAAGAACTTAGGCTCCGGACTTGCTATCACAACCCTGTCGTCAGAAGTGATACGACCGTCATTGTTGGTATCCTTCATGATATAGTCTCCGACACCGAGCTGTCCTCCCTGATAATAAGCATAACCGGCAGCCTGGGCCTTGGCATCAAGTTCCTGGACTTCACTGATGTCCTGGGCGATATGGTCCACTACATAACCTTTGACGACACCTGTCGGCTGACCTACCACAATCAGATCCTGGTAGGCGTCATCAAGCTGGGCAGAGTTGAGGGATTCCACCCTGTTGCGGTTCAGGGACAGGTTGACAGTGGATGACAATGAGAAATCCCTCGTGCGCACAATATCGCCTCCGAGAGATATTTCCACTCCCCTGTTGCTCACATCTATCACATTGTCGTAATACAACGACATTCCGGATTCAAGCATATGAGGCGCAGGGGCAAGGGCTCCGTCGGTATAGCGGTAATATGCATCAACAGAACCGTAGAACCTGTCGTTCAGGAGAGAAAAGTCGAGACCGATGTTCCACTCGTCAGTGATCTCCCACCTCAGGTTAGGGTTAGGGAGCAGATTCCTGAGCACGACAGCCGAATGGTCCCCGTAGATGTTACCGCCTTCGCCCGTATTGATCTCATAATACTGGATATAGGAGAAATCAGGCACATTTGTGGACCCTGAACGGCCCCATCCGAGCCTGAGTTTCAGCAGATTCACCCAATAAGCATTCTCCATGAAGGATTCTCCGCTTATCATCCAGCCGGCAGAAACAGCAGGAAGCACAGCCCACCTGTTGTTAGGGCCGAACTTGGACGACTGGTCGGCCCTGAGGCTCAGATCCGCAAAATATCTTCCGGAATAATTGTAAGAAGCCCTTGCGAACACGGAATTAAGGCCACCTTTGTATATGCTGTTGCTTCCTGCCACATATGACTGTGCTGCAGACGGCTGTGTGAGCACCTTATCGTCAGGGAATCCAGAATATGAAGCTGAATTGTTGGATGAAGAGTTCCTGTCGGAAGAATATCCGAGGATGGCATTCAGACTGTGGCTGTCTCTTTCGAAATCATAGTCGAGCCTGAAATTGATGGAGGTATTGACAGTCTTGCCGTCAGACACCGTAAGCATTGTAGGGACTGGTAGTCCGGGATATGAGACCTGCGATGACGAAGGCTCAAAAGCGCTGTTGTCAGATGTGAATATGTTGGCGCTGATGTCGGCATGCAGCTTGAGCTCGTGATACTGTCTCTGCAGCAGCCTGATGTCTGTATATGCAGAGAATGACACCTGGGTCGCCTCGTCTGAATTCTTGATGGCCAACTGCCCGATAGGAGACGCAACGGTCGCTCCCTGAGTCATATACGGTACAGACACATCTATTCTGGTCGGCTCTGCTGACTCATCGTATGGCTCTATATCAGGGGCGAACTTATAGTTGCGCGTAGGACCATACAGTTCATCCATCCGTGAATTATCCCTTCTGGAATAGGAATAGTTCATGAGGGCTCCTACCTTGATGGCAGGTACTATCTGGGTATTCACGGATATCCTGCCGTTGTAGGTCTGCATGTTGTCCTGAAGATACAGACCCTCCTGGTTGATGCCGTTGAACGACACAGAATAGTCACTCTTCTGCGTGCCCCCCCTGACAGCGAGATAATATGTATGGCTCATCGCATTGCGGTTGCGCACCAGCTTATCCCAGTCGGTGCTTGCAGTGCCGAACATGGATTTGTTCAGACCGGTATATTCGTATGTCATCTCATCAAGTCCGTAAGGGACAAGAATAGACGCGGAATACGGAATCATAAGAGTATTGTACCCGTTCAGGGTCTCCTGGGCAGCTGCGGCAGAACCCTGCAGGGCTTCCGCCTGGACATTCAGGTACTCCTCGTTGTTGAGAGGATCGTATGTCTTCACAGGATTGGCTATGCTGACAGAATATCCGAACTCGACAGACATCCTGTCGCCCTGACGGCCTTTCTTGGTGTTGACAATGATGACACCGTTTGCCCCGCGCGAGCCGTAAATGGCAGTCGCAGAAGCGTCCTTGAGGATATCAATGGACTCTATCTCATTAGGGGACAGGCTCTGGAGAGGGTTGATCGCCTGGGTGTCATCCACGAACTGGGCGACACCGTCTATCACATAAAGAGGAGCGTTGTTGGCGATTCCCGTATTGAAATTAGGATAAGGGGAGGTGATACCCCTGATATTGATATTGGACACTGCACCCGGCTCTCCTGAATTCTGTGTCACCAGGACTCCTTTTGCAGCTCCTCCGAGCAAATCCTGGACAGATGTGGCCACCGGTGCAAGCACCTCGATCTCATCCTGCTTCACGGAAGCGATGGAAGTGGTGATGCTCCTGCGGTCACGCGTACCGTAACCGATCACAACCACATCATCGAGATAATTCTTGTCAGGCAGCATTATGACATCAAGACGGGTTCTGGACCCGGGGATGATTTCCTGAGACTGGTAACCGAGATAGCTGAAATGCAAAGGTACGGAAGTATCCTCCACTTCAATGGAGAAATTACCGTAACCGTCGGTCACAGTCCCGTTTACGCCTTCTTCTATCACAACCGCGCCTGTAAGGGGCTGCCCGTATTCATCAGACACTGAACCTGTGATAACTACCTTTCCATCCGGTTGAACTGCTGAGAAAGCTCCGGAAGGAAACAACAGGACTACTGCCACCAGCAGAATCCTGGGTAAAGATTTGGGGATTGAGTTCATTATATATATGGTTATAGATTAACTTGCATGTAAGCAATGCAAATTTATAAAAAAATATACGGAAAAACTAACTACGAACATGCCGTTTCGAGAATATACTGATACACAACAAGATACTAAAGGCCCTTGTTCGTGCTCCGCTTTCAAAAGAGGGGTCTACGAACAAGGGTTATTTATAATATATTTATTCTCAAAAAGATACAAAGACATCATGTTCGTACTCCGCGAGTAGGGGGTACGAAACAGTGAGGCTGTCAATGCTGGCGGCGGAGGAAACATTCGATGGTGTTTTCCATCAGGCAGCAGATGGTCATGGGCCCCACACCTCCAGGGACAGGGGTTATCACCGATGCCTTGGGCTCTACGGCTGCAAAATCCACATCTCCGCAAAGCTTGCCTGTCTCAGGATCGCGGTTGACTCCCACATCTATCACGACCGTCCCCTCGGACACCATATCGGCTGTCACGAACCTCGGCTTCCCTATCGCAACCACCAGGATTTCAGCCTGACGGGTAAGCTCGGGTAGATTGACGGTGCGGCTGTGCGCGATTGTCACTGTCGCATTCTCGTCCAGAAGCAGTTTGGCAACAGGAAGACCGACAATGTTGCTGCGCCCTATAACCACAGCCCTCTTGCCGGAAATAGTGACGCCGGCCTCTTTCAGAAGCTTTATTATCCCCTTGGGAGTACATGCCACTGTACATGGCTGTTTCTGCCAGAGGGCCGCTACATTCAGAGGGTGGAAACCGTCCACATCCTTTTCCTTCGCGATAGTCTCTATCACTTTCGCCTCACTGATATGCTTCGGGAGCGGCAGCTGCACAAGTATCCCGTCCACAGTGTCGTCCGCATTAAGCTCCCTAATCAGGGCGAGAAGCTCCTCTTCCGAAATCGTGTCAGGCTTGCGTACAGTAGTGTTGCGAATGCCGACCACCTCTGAGGCCTTGGCCTTGCCTGTCACATAAGACACGCTTGCCGGATCATCACCCACAAGGATCACCACTAAATGCGGCACACGACCGTATTTTGCCGGGAATCCGGCTACCTGCTCAGCCATTTCCGCCTTCAGCCTGGCTGAAAGTTCTTTTCCGCTTATTATCATATTTACTTTATATTTACAGCACGCGCCAGCCTATATCCCTGCGATAGAACAGATTGTCGCAATGTATCTGCTCCACAGCTGCAAGGGCATTTGCATGGGCATCGTGCAGATCAGCGCCGAATCCGACAACCATCAGCACACGGCCTCCGGATGTGACAACCTTATCCTGACCTTCGGAAGAATGCACCGAAGCTGTTCCCATATGATAGACACGGACATTTTCGCATGACTCCAAAGCATCGAGACCTGTGATCTCGAAACCTTTGTCATAATGTCCGGGATAACCTTTGGAAGCCATCACAAAGCCGATGGTCGCCTTCTCGGACCATTTTATTTCAGGCATTTCAGTGCCATCCGCAACTGCCGAGAAGATAGCATAGATGTCAGACTCAAGACGCGGAAGCACAACCTCGGTCTCAGGATCTCCGAAACGGCAGTTGAACTCTATGACTTTCACTCCGTCAGGGGTCTTCATAAGACCTCCGTACAGCACGCCCTTGAACGGACACCCCTCTGCAACCATGCCTGCCGCAGCCGGCTTCATGATTTTCTCTATCGAATATGAAAGATCCTCGTCAGTGATGAACGGGAGGGGCGAATAGGCGCCCATTCCTCCGGTATTCGGACCTTTGTCACCTTCATATGCCCTTTTGTGGTCTTGAGAGAGAGCCATAGGCCAGACCCTCGTCCCGTCCACAAAGCACATCAGGGAGAATTCAGGCCCGGTAAGGAAATCCTCTATCACCACCTTTCCCTTGCCGAACTTGTCATCCAGCAGCATGTCTTTCAGCACTGACTCCGCCTCTTCGAAAGTCTCAGGGATCACTACTCCCTTGCCTGCTGCAAGCCCGTCATATTTCAGGACTACAGGGAATGAATGTCCCCTGACATATTCCACAGCGGCAGCATAGTCTTCGAATGTCTCGTAAGCCGCTGTAGGTATGCCGTATTTCGCCATCAGCCTTTTTGCGAAATCCTTGCTGGACTCGATTGTGGCGGCGGACTTCGAAGGGCCGAATATCCTGAGCCCGGCAGCCTCGAATTCATCCACGATACCGAGGGCAAGAGATGCTTCAGGACCGACCACTGTCAGGTCTATGGAATTGTCGAGTGCGAACTTCTTCAACTCTTCCACCTGTGTATCCTTCAGTGGCACACACTCTGCCTGAGCGGCAATCCCGGCATTCCCGGGAGCACAATATATCTTTGAAACCTGCGGAGAACGGGACAGTGCATCCACTATGGCATGGCATCGTCCACCTCCTCCAACTACAAGGACTTTTTTACCCATAATTTTGACTTTGAGTATCTTATATGAATTACAGATGTCAGTGTTTAAAATGGCGGTTGCCTGTAAAGAGCATAGGGATGCCATGCTCGTTCGCCTTGCGGATAGAATCCTCGTCACGGACGCTTCCTCCCGGCTGGACAATGGCCTTCACCCCATATTCCGCAGCAAGGGCAACGCAGTCATCGAACGGGAAGAATCCGTCTGACGCCAGAATCAGCCCGAAATCCTCGACCTTGCCGCCATTTGCCTCTATTGTCGTCTTTGCCTCCTTGAGTGCAATTTCAGCAGAACCGATACGGTTCATCTGTCCTGCGCCGACTCCGTAGGTCATACCGTTCTTGACCACAACAATAGCATTGGACTTGACATGCTTGACGATATGCCATGCGAAATTGAGGTCTTCCATATCCTCCTGAAGAGGCTTCGGCTCTGTAACGCACATTTCAGGCACTACAGTCTTCGTAGCAGTGTCCTGATCCTGGACAAGGAGTCCTCCGTTCACGCTTACAAACTGTTTGCGGACCTTGTCGTCCTTGCTCATGTCGACTTTCAGCAGACGCAGGTTCTTCTTGGTCCTGAGCAGTGCAAGGGCGTCATCCGAGAATGAAGGAGCCATGATGATTTCAAGGAAAATCGGCTTCATGAGCTCTGCAACCTCAAGATTTACCTCGCAGTTGGTCGCAACGATACCGCCGAATATGCTGACCTTGTCCGCCTCATATGTCTTCTTCCATGCATCGACTACATCCTTGCCTATGGCTGCACCGCACGGATTCATATGTTTGAGCCCCACGCAGAACGGCACATCGAACTCACGGACGATGTTCAGAGCTGCATTTGCATCTTGTATGTTGTTGTAGGAAAGCTCCTTGCCGTTGAGCTGCTCTGCAGTCGCAAGAGAATAAGGGACTTTCTCCATTGCCGCATAGAATTTCGCCTGCTGGTGAGGATTCTCGCCGTAACGGAGGCTTTGCTTCAGGTCATACTCCAGGAAAAGCTTCTCGTTGAGACCTGCCTGCGTACGCATGTATGTAGCAATCATGATATCGTATTCCGCAGTGTGGGTGTATGCCTTTGCAGACAGTTCCAGACGAGTCTGCTTTGTGGTATTGCCCCCGGCGCGTATCTCGTCAATGACCTTGCCGTAATCTTCAGGATTGCATACTACGGTCACATCAGCCCAGTTCTTGGCTGCACTGCGGAGCATTGAAGGACCTCCTATGTCGATATGCTCGACTGCATCCTCCATTGTCACGTCTGGCTTTGCTATAGTCTCCTTGAAAGGATAAAGGTTGACACACACCATGTCTATATACTCGATCCCGTTTTCCTTGAGCTGCTGACGATGGCTTTCAAGGTCACGCCTGCCAAGGAGTCCTCCATGGACCTTAGGGTGAAGGGTCTTTACCCTGCCGTCACAGATTTCCGGGAATCCGGTGACATCGCTGATATTGATGATTTCCAGTCCTGCTTCCTTCAGAAGCTTCATCGTCCCCCCGGTCGCAATAATATCCCAGCCGAGGCTTTTGAGTGCGGTGGCGAATTCTACTACGCCTGTCTTATCACTTACAGAAAATAACGCTCTCATGATATGATGCTTTTAAGTCTATTCAATATTAAATGATGGATACTCCGGGAACGGATGTTACGCAGCCGATGACAGAAGCCTTCTCTCCATGTGAGGCAAGGATGTCTATGGCTTTCTGTGCCTCGGATGCATCCAGGGCGAGTACCATTCCGATACCCATATTGAAGATATTGAACATCTCCCTGTGGGCAATCTGTCCGTACTTCTCAAGGAATCTGAATATAGGAAGAATCTCCCATGTCCCTTCCTTGATCTCGATGCCCTGTCCTTCATGGAGGATACGAGGGATATTCTCGTCGAATCCTCCTCCCGTGATGTGAGCCACACCGTGGACATCGCAGTTCCTGATGACATCCAGCACCTGTTTCACATATATTTTGGTAGGGGTCAGCGCAACTTCTCCGAGAACCTTTCCGTCAAGTTCAGGATATGCTGCATTCAGATCGAGCCCGTTGTCTGAAAAAATCTTCCTGACCAGGCTGAACCCGTTGGAATGTATACCCGAAGACGCAATGCCGACAAGCACATCCCCGGCCTTTACTTTTGAGCCATCGATAAGCTTCGATTTCTCCACTGCGCCGGTGGTGAATCCTGCGATATCATACTCCCCGTCGGCATACATGCCCGGCATTTCAGCTGTCTCGCCTCCTACAAGGGCACATCCTGCCTGACGGCATCCTTCAGCCACTCCGGAGACGATTGCCTCGACTTTCCATGGCTCGTTATGGCCGACAGCCACATAATCAAGGAAAAAAAGAGGCTCCGCACCCTGAGCCAGCACATCATTGACACACATGGCCACTGCATCTATGCCGATAGTGTCATGCTTGTCCATTGCGAACGCCAGTTTCAGCTTCGTGCCGACTCCATCTGTTCCGCTGACAAGGACAGGCTCCTTCATATTCAGAGCCGAAAGGTCGAACATTCCTCCGAACGACCCGATATTGCCCATCACTCCGAGACGGGAAGTGGATGCTACATGAGACTTGATCCTGCGGACCACCTCATATCCGGCTTCAAGGTTTACACCTGCTTTTTCGTAACTTTCTGCCATAATATAGAGTTTTTAGTTATAATATTCTATTTGTTCTCCTGAAACGAGAGGGCGGCTCCAAGCGCTGTCCTGTACTCCCTGAACTCAGGAATATGCACCCTTATCCCGTACAGCTTCTCTATCTTGTCGAATGTCGGTCTACACTGAGGGAGCATCGAAAGGTTGCCTATCAGCACGAAGTCCTGTATCCCGGAATTTTTCGCGATGAAGTTGGCCGCACTTCCGATTGCCTGCAATATCATGTTTATTATCCCTGCCGCCACATCGTCAGGCTCGGCATTGGATTCCGCCTTTCCGAAATTGGATGCCGTGACCCCATACGGAAGACCCGGGATCTCGGTCTTGGAGATGTCCCTGATCTGCAGGTCCACTGCAGAAACATCTCCCCTCATTGCCATGGACATCACATATTTGATGTCGTGGGTCTTGAAAATGATTCTCGACAGTCCCTGGAGCGTTCCTCCTCCGAGAGCCATTCCCCCGAGATGCTCTATGGAATCCCCTTCCACCTTTATGAATGATGTTCCCGTGCCCATGCTCACGACTATCATTCTGTCAAGTCCGCTGCCGTATCCTGCTCCTCGGGCATTCGCCACGAACTCGTCTACCTTTGAAGTAGGGAGCCCGTACAGATTGCCTTCGACATATGCACTTCCGACCCCTGTCAGCATCACCTGTTCTATGCTTGAGAGGTCTATACGGTTGTCATAGATATATTTTCCGAAAGCCCCGAAAAGGGAGGTTACAGGGTCTTCAGCCTTGATGAACTGGGGAGACCTGATTTCTCCGTTCTCGATGCCGACAATCTTTGTCGTGCTTCCGCCTACATCTATTCCGATTACCATTTAATGTCAAATTTATTAAGTATTCCCGTATTTCTTTGTTGTCCCAATTTTACTGTTTCTGTCAGAACTTGCCGTCCTTGTTGGCTTCCTCCATACTCTGGTAGAGAGCCGTCGGATAACGCCCGCTGAAACATGCAAGACAGAGGTCATTTCTCCCTCCAGCCCTGAAAAGAGCCTCCTCCGACAGGAAAGCAAGAGAATCGGCCCCTATGACCTGCCTTGCCTCTTCAAGAGTCTTCCTTGCACAGAGAAGCTCATCATAAGTGGATATGTCCACCCCATAGAAGCAAGGGGCCTTGATCATCGGGGAAGCAATCCTCAAATGCACCTCAACCGCACCTGCTTCACGAAGCATCGTCACTATCCTCCGGGAAGTAGTGCCCCTGACCACGGAATCATCCACCAGCACCACCCTCTTCCCTTTCACTATGGTCTTGACTGCAGAAAGCTTCATCCTTACCCCCTTCTCCCTCATGGACTGCGAAGGATATATGAATGTCCTGCCTATATATTTGTTCTTTATCAGCCCCATCTCATAAGGCAGCCCCGAAGCCTCGCTATAACCCATGGCCGCACTGAGACTCGAATCCGGCACACCTACGACCATATCAGCATCAGCAGGCGCCTCCTGCCAGAGCAGACGGCCGCTCTCCTTTCTGAAACTGTGTACATTGCAGCCTTCTATGTCGCTGTCAGGACGGGCGAAATAGATATACTCCATCGCACACATCGCATTTCTGCGATATTCGGAATAATGCCTGCTCCTGATACCATGGCTGTCCACCGTGACAATCTCCCCCGGCTCGATATCCCTGATGAACTCTGCCCCGATGGCATCGAATGCACAGGTCTCGCTGGCAAGCACATATCCGTCGCCCAATCTTGCTATCGAAAGCGGCCGGAGACCGTATTTGTCACGGCAGGCATATATCCTGTTCCTGGTCATGATGATGAATGCGAAAGCCCCCTCGATCATATTGAGAGCCTCCATTATCGCGAATATCCTCGGCTTGCGGCGGTCCACAGCATCCTTCTTGATAAGATGCGCAAGAATCTCGCTGTCCGACGAAGACTGGAAAAGGCTTCCCCTGTCCTCCAGATATTTTCTCAGCTGCGCGGAATTCACGATATTGCCGTTGTGGGCCAGGGCGAAATCCCCCGTATTATGTCTGAAAAGGAAAGGCTGGACATTCTCGATACCTCCGCCTCCTGTCGTGGAATAACGGACATGTCCGATGGACATTGAACCGGGAAGAGAGGCAAGCTTGTCCTCATTGAAAACTTCAGTGACAAGACCTTCCCCCTTGACACGGCGGAAAGCCCCGTCATCATTCACAGCCACTATTCCGCAGCCTTCCTGCCCTCTATGTTGCAGGGAATGGAGTCCGTAATATGTCAGGTTTGCCGCTTCCGGCACTCCCCATACACCGAAGACTCCGCATTCCTCATGAAGTCCGCCAAGCTGTGTGAATCCGTCTGTCATATGTCTGCAGCTATTTCAGAAACCTTTTCATAAATTGTCCTGTATGCATCTCCTACCTTGCCCATATCCCTGCGGAAACGGTCCTTGTCATACCTTTCCCCGGTCGCCGAATCCCAGAAACGGGCATTGTCAGGAGTAATCTCGTCGGCAAGCACAATCTCCCCGGAAGGAAGCCTGCCGAATTCTATCTTGAAATCCACAAGCACGATACCTGCCTTGCCGAACAAAGGCTTCAGGATGTCGTTTATACGCGTTGACAGGTCATATACTGCCCCAAGCTCCTCTTTTGTAAGAAGTCCGAGCGCCACTGCATGGTAGTCGTTTATCAGCGGATCGCACAGGTCATCGTTCTTGTAGCAGAGGTCAATGACAGGGGTCTCAGGGACAAGACCCTCTTCAAGCCCGAGCCTTGAGGCCATCGAGCCGGCAATGACATTGCGCACTATCACTTCGACCGGGATCACATCCAGCCTCCGGCACAGCAGTTCCGTATCCGATATCTGTCTGATGAAATGGGTCCTGAGACCTCTATGCTCCAAAATGCCGAATATCATTGCGGATATGGCAGCATTCAGTCTGCCCTTATCCGCAATGACGGCTTTCTTTATCTTGTTGTAGGCAGTAATATTGTCAGTAAAGCGGACAAGTATCTCCTCCGGATTGTCTGTTCCGAAGATCTTGACCGATTCGCCGTTGTATATTACTTCTTTTGTTTCCATGTTATGTGTGTAACAGATCCTTCGCTTCGCTCAGGATGACATCGCCGCTATTTCCCGCGGAAATAGCGGACAGCATTGTCAAACAGAGGCTGCTCAAGACCGTCGTCCGGAATATTCTTGAACAGGTTCTCCTCGTACCTCTCCGTATGCCCCATCTTGCCGAGTATCTGCCCGTTGCGGCTGATGATACCTTCGATGGCATAGTATGAGCCGTTAGGATTGTAAGGAGACTCCATCGTGACTTCCTCGTCTATAGGGTCCACATACTGGAAAGCAACCTGGCCGTTGGCAAACAGCTCCTTTGCGAGCTCCTCGTTCACAACGAACTTGCCTTCCCCGTGGCTGACAGCAATGGTATGCAGATCTCCTATCTTGAAGCTTGAAAGCCAAGGTGAATTGACTGTAGAAACCCTTGTCGTAACCATCTGCGAGACATGGCGGTTGATATCGTTCCTGAACAATGTAGGAGAATCCTTTGTCACCATTCCGAGACGGCCGTACGGAAGAAGACCCGACTTGACAAGCGCCTGGAAGCCGTTGCAGATTCCGAGGATAAGTCCTCCCCTGTCGAGAAGCTTATGTATCTCTTCTGCAATCTCCTTATTGTTCAGCACATTGGCTATGAACTTACCGCTTCCGTCAGGCTCATCTCCTGCAGAGAATCCTCCGCACAGGGCAAGTATATGGCACTCTGATATGTTCTTCTTCATTTCTGCAATGGAGCGGAAGATATCCTCGCTCCTGAGGTTGCAGAAAGTGGTCATCCTGACCTCTGCACCTGCCTTGCGGAAAGCCTTGGCAGTGTCATAGTCACAGTTGGTGCCAGGGAATACCGGAAGATATGCCACAGGGGTCTGCACAGGGTCTCCCTTGTACATGAGTTCCTGTTTCTTGACCTTGATCGGGCGGATATTGCTCATCCCTGACGGTGCTACAGCGCTGTGGCGTGCCTTGCATACAGACGGGTAGATCTCATTGAACATCGCCCCGTTGAGAGCCATGAGCCCGAAGATGTCGAGCTTCTCCCCGTCTATATGCAGATATCCGTCATCTCCTGAAGTCACCTTGCCGAGATATACCGCATCAGGATAATCCAGCTCATTCTCGCATTCCACAACGAGAGAGCCATAACTATGGTCGAACAGCACATCGGCAGGGGCCTTGATGTCCACTCCGAATGCATTTCCGAACGCCATCTTGCAGATTGACGCACAGACTGAATCGAGTCCCACCGCATAGGCGGAAACGATGTTGCCCTCCTGTATCTGTCCGTGGACGAATGTCCAGTTCCTCTTGAGCTGCTCCGTATCAGGCATCAGGTTCTCTTTCGGGGTATGTCTTATCAGGTACAGGCTGTTGCCCTCGAATTTGAGTTCAGGAGAAATCACATCATTGGCATCGGCAGTGACGATACCGAAAGCTGCAAGTGTAGGAGGCACATTCAGGTCCTCGAATGTACCGCTCATGGAATCCTTGCCACCGATGGAAGGAAGCCCGAATTCAACCTGCATCTTGAGGGCACCGAGCAAAGCGCTCAAAGGCAGGCCCCAGGTGCGGCGCTCATGCGTCATTCTCTGGAAATACTCCTGATATGAGAATCTCATCCTGTCATACTGTCCTCCAGCAGAAACCACCTTGGTGCATGCATCCACCACTGCATATGCAGCAGCATGGTAAGGACTCCAGCTTCCGAGGAACGGGTCGCAGCCCCATGCCATCAGGGACGCAGTGTCAGTATAGCCGTCCACAGGCAACTTCTGCACGGAAACCTGGGTCTGGGTAGTCTGGAGCATACCTCCATACGGCATCAGGACAGTCGAGCGACCCACAGTGGAATCGAACATTTCCACCATACCTTTCTGGGAAGTATGGTTTGCGTCAGCAAGCTCTTCCTCCACCCTCTCTTTCACTGACCTCGTGTCATCAGGGTCAGCACTGAAAGGATCGGACTGGGAGACAGCCCCGACTGTGGCTTCAGCATAATGCCTTGCTCCTGCACTGTCGATGAATTCACGGGAAATGTCGACCATCAGCTTGTCCCCATTGTACATCCTGAGGCGGCCCGAATCAGTGACATCTGCCACATAAGTCACCTCCACATTCTCGCTGAGGCAATATTTCTCGAACTCTTCCCTGTCTTTGGCCTCTATCACAACGGCCATCCTCTCCTGCGACTCGCTTATGGCAAGTTCAGTGGAGTTCAGTCCGGCATATTTTACAGGCACCCTGTCGAGGTAGATGTCCAGGCCTTCAGCAAGCTCTCCTATCGCCACACTGACTCCGCCTGCACCGAAGTCATTGGATTTCTTTATCAGTTTAGTCACTTCAGGACGGCGGAACAGCCTCTGCAGCTTGCGCTCCTCAGGAGCATTACCTTTCTGCACCTCGCTGCCGCAAGTTTCGAGAGAAGCCTCGGTGTGCTCCTTGGACGAGCCGGTGGCACCTCCGATACCGTCACGGCCCGTGCGTCCTCCGAGAAGGAGTATGATATCCCCCGGAGCAGGAGACTCCCTGCGCACATTCTCAGCCTTGACAGCACCCACTACAGCGCCTATCTCAAGCCTTTTCGCCTCATATCCGAGGTGATACATCTCGTGTACATTGGTCGTTGCAAGACCTATCTGGTTGCCATAGCTGGAATAGCCGGCAGCAGCCTTGCGGCTTATGACTTTCTGAGGCAGCTTGCCAGGACGGGTGTCCTTCACCTCCCTCCACAGATTTCCCGCACCGGTAAGGCGCATTGCCTGATATACATAGCTCCTGCCTGAAAGAGGGTCGCGGATGGCACCGCCAAGACATGTGGCAGCACCTCCGAAAGGCTCGATCTCGGTAGGATGGTTATGGGTCTCGTTCTTGAACTGCAGCAGCCATTTCTCCACTGCCCCGTCAACATCCACATCCACATAAATGCTGCATGCATTGTTCTCCTCGCTCACCTCCATATCGTCCAGAAGCCCTTTGCTCTTGAGATAACGGGCACCTATCGTCGCGACATCCATCAGGCAGAGAGGCTTGTTCTCCCTTCCGAGCTCCTTGCGGATCTTCAGATAGAGGTCATATGTCCCCTGAATCTCATCCTTGATGAAAGAGTCCTCGACAGTGACATCATTCAGTATGGTGGTGAAAGTGGTGTGGCGGCAATGGTCGCTCCAGTATGTATCCAATATCCTGAGCTCTGTCTCATACGGGTCGCGGCCTTCGTTGCGGAAATATTTCACGACCTCGCGGAGATCGTCCGCATTCATTGCAAGCCCGTATTTTTTGCAATATGGGACAAGTTCATCTTCCCCGAGCTCCCTCAGTCCTTCAAGCACCGGCACGGGACGCACTGGAGCGTGCTCCATATCGCTGAGCCTTGACAGGTCCTTCTCACGGGACTCGACAGCATTGATATAGTAATGCTTGATCCTTGCGATGTCTTCATCAGGCGTATCCCCTTCAAGGACAATCAGCCTCGAACTGCGGATCCTGACATCTGCCTCGGGCTCGATCAGCCGCACACAGTCCACCGCAGAAGCAGCCCTCTGGTCGAACTGGCCCGGAAGATACTCTACTGCTATGTATTTCTTGCCTTCAAGATCACATGAATCCGTAACCCTGTCGGTCACAATCTCCCCGAATACGCTGTAACGGCTTTTCTCCAGAAGTTCAGGAGTAAAGCCGAAAAGGTCGTAGACATTGAGTAGGCGCAGCGATTTGAGATTGAGCTGAAGATTCTCGTTGAGCTCGTTCCTCAGGCTGTCGCCCTCCACATAGAATTCGGGATACTTTTCTACAAAAATTCGGTAGTTTTCCATCAGATTTCTGCCTTCAAAACGGTTTCTGTCTGTTTCTTCCTGTATTCGACAAGCTTGTTTTCAAGCGCCTTGTCTGAAAGAGCAAGAATCTCCACTGCAAGGAGAGCCGCATTCTTGGCCCCGTTGATAGCCACAGTAGCCACCGGTACACCGCCCGGCATCTGCACTATGGAAAGGAGGGAATCGAGACCACCGAGAGCTTTGGTCTGCATAGGGACACCGATCACAGGCACTGTCGTAAGGCCTGCAACCACCCCTGCCACATGTGCAGCTCCGCCCGCTCCGGCGATAATCACACCGATGCCACACTCTTTCGCTGTCTTGGCAAATTCAACCATCAGGTCAGGAGTCCTGTGCGCACTGATTACACGCTTCTCGATTTCAACGCCGAATTCGGCAAGGGTCTCTACAGCGGCCGACATCACAGCCCAGTCACTTGTAGATCCCATGATTATTGCAACTTTCATATATTTAAGAATAAGGAATGACATCCAAAAGCCCCACAAAGGTAGTCAAATTTTCCTT
>JADIMD010000105.1 GCA_017695015.1 Candidatus Cryptobacteroides faecigallinarum
CTCCTTTTCATTGTGCAGCACTTTCACGAGCACCTCGTCGCTGTCATCTGACCTGAAGAACACAAGCTGGAGATTGGCTGCCATAGGAATGTAGTCAGAAGTCATCCAGTGTTCCCCTGCTTCGGTGAAACTGTAGCTGTCGTACATCCCTTCAATACCTATCAAGGCGAGGAGAGGGCTTATCATCCAGTCATGTGAGAACCTGATGTCGGCCGCTTTGGAAGAATCCATGCTGATAGCTTCATCCGCCCTGATTATGATATCTTGGACAACCTCGTCCGCCATGGCAACTCTTGTCTTCCCGAACTCCTTGCTGTTGGCATGGTCACCGTAGAAGTCATCGCTGTCGAGCATCGCAAGTATGTACAGCTCTTCATTGGTGAAGAATTTGTACAGGTCTGCCCTATCTTCGAGATCGACACAGCTGACAATGCCGCCGGCAACATACAGATCCTTACAGAAATGCCTCCTGTCCCGGATTATCTCCCTGAGCTTGTCCTGGTCCGTCGCGATGGCTTCAAAGAACCTGTCCGGATTGAATTCCGCCCTCCGTATCGGGGACATGATTTCGCGTCTGGCATCTTCGATATCTCCGATCCCGGTGTTTTTCATCAGATATTTCTTTGTCCTGTCATCTGCACTGAATGATACTGTCAGAGTAGTGTCGTCCTTCACCAGAGCTTCTGCGAAATTGGCCATGCTGAGTACGCATCTCAATGATGTGCTTGAGGTTGCATCCACATTTTTCCTCTCCGGATCAGAGAATACTTCAGGATATCTGCGGTACATCCTGTCTGCAATCTGTCTGTGTTCCCTTGCACCTCTGTCGGACAGGGCGCCGAACCGTCCGAGACTTTCCTGATACAGGATTTCGAGCCTTCTCAGCAGCTCTTTGCCTGTGTCATTCAATACTCCGGCAGAATCGCATTCGCGGAGAGGTTTCACTAAATTCTCGAGTTCCCTTGAGTTGGTGTTGTACCTTGAGCCGTGCCTGCCGAGGTGGCTGATGTAGAAAGCCTCATACCCTTCTGGGGCAGGAGTCATGACTGATCCGCAGAATTTGTAAGGCATATGGATGCCTGCTGCCCTCATCCTGTCATCTGAGATTTTCTGCATGGTGACCTGAGCTCGGGCCAATGAGCCTGCAAAAATGAATACGGCAGCAGCAAAAGCTGAAATAATGGTAAATCTTCGGTTCATATCGCTTCGTTTTAATGTTAATAATGTCCTGAGGGTTCAATGCAGGACAGGAAGCCGATATGCCTTGACCGACACAAATATAGTCATCTTTTCCATTGACGGACACACAAATCTGCATAAAAAAGCAAAAAGAATACGGTTAAGAAATCCGTTAATCTTTTATTAAGCGGCTCCGGTTAATTTTATTGTCGGTTCAATGCAGAAGCAGGCAGGAAGCCGTGATGCCGGCCATGTAATTTCGGGAGGGACCATGGGCCATAAAGAAATTTTTTATAACTTCGTCCTCGGCACGCACACATGTCGTGGCTTTGCCGTTATGAGTATGACTGAATGAAAAGATTATTCCTGACAATAATCGCTTGTTTTCTTTTTTCACGGGTAGCCGGAGCGGCCGTTGAAAAAGGGCTCGTCTTCTATTCATATGAAGTCAATCCGGGCTTGAGGACATCTCTTCTTTTACCTGAAAATCCATCGGGAGGGGTAATATTTTCGAAGACATGCCGACTTGCCTTTGATTTCAAGGTAGACACTTCCAGAGAACAGTTCGGATATGTGTGCAGGATCGTGGTCGACGGGGTCAGAAGCATAGACATATTGCTGAGCACTCCTTATGACGGCACACCTTATATAGGTGTAGTAACTGATTCCAGGAATCTCGAAGCCCTGGACTTCGGCGCGGATGCCGGTCTTGATGCATGGCATAGTGTGGAAGTGGCGATGGCTGCTTCAGAGGATTCCCTGAATGTCATAGTGAACGGATGCAGGATCAGCCTGCCTGGGACTGATACGAGGAAGCATTCCGTTTCAGTGCTTTTCGGAGCCAACAGTTACGGAAGGTTCGCTACAACTGATGTCGCTCCTGTGTCTTTGAAGAACATTTCTTTCCAGACTGACAAGGGGAAAGTCCGTGAATGGTCCTTGGCTTCGGAAGATGACATGGACAAATACGCGAGTGTCCGTCTGGCGGTATCCAATCCGTTATGGATGCTGGACCTGAACAGAAAATGGCACCGTGTGAGCTCGTTACGCTTCAATTCCAAGGTGTTCCTGGTGCCGGACAGATATCGTCCGCGTATTTTCATAGTGGCTGAAGGAAATATTGTCGAGTACAGTCTGAAAGAAGGCGCAACCAAATCGTACTTTTTCGCTCAGGATATGAAGACAGGATTGATATCCAATGATTTCTGTGTGCTCCCAGACGGCAGGCTCGCTTTTGTGGATATGGATGCTGACAGGCCTTTTGTAAACTGGTTCGATTTTGCCTCTTCAGGATGGCAGCGACAGAATCCGAGGACAAATCAGTCGAGGTATCTTCATCATAACCTGTTCTATAACAGCTGTGACTCATCTATAGTTTCATTGTTCGGCTATGGGTTCCATACCTATTATAATGAACTTGATGTCTTCGATCTTGAAAATGGAGGTTACAGGACCGAGGTCAGGGATGAAATCGAGCCGAGGTATCTGAGTTCTGTCGGGATTGCGGATTCTGTCGCCCTGATTTATGGCGGCAAGGGGAATGATGTCGGCATGCAGGAACTCGGGCAGGTGATATATGATGACCTGTATGTTCTGAACCTGAATGATTATTCAGTCAAGGAACTTTGGAGCCTATACGGGAATTCGAGGGAGGTGGCTGCACCTGATCTCTGGATATCGGATGACAGGAAGAGTTTTTATGCATTGACATGGTGTCCGGATACATATGAAACGGAACTTGTTCTGAAGAAAATATCGGTTGCGGATGGCAGCAGGTCGATTCTGGGGGATCCTGTGGAGTTCAAATTCATAGATGTGGGATCTGAAGTCCGTCTGATGTATCAGGAAGGGCTGGAGGCATTTTTTGCAATAGTGTCGAGTCCGGACAAGGATGGAAGGTACAATGTGGAAATCTACCGCATCAACTTGCCTGTTCTTGATATGGCGGACATGGAGGAGGAATGTGTTCCTGTATGGATATGGATATTGTCAGCCATTGCTGTCCTTGGAGTCGCTGCGACTGTTTATGCCGTTACCCAAAAGTGCAGGAAGAATGTCCCTGAAGATATTTCTGAAATTGATGGTGCTCCGCTTGAGTCAGGTCAGTTACCGCAGGATGAGGCAGAAATGCCTGATGAGTCGACTCCGGGTATTTACCTTGTCGGAGGATTCCGCGTCATCGACAGGAACTGTACCGATATTTCCGACAGGTTCACTCCGTTGATGAAGCAGCTGCTCTCTGCCATAATCCTTTATACGGACAAATCGTCAGGAGTGTCCAATGCAGAACTCAAGGAAATGTTCTGGTATGACAAGTCGGACGAGAGCTACAGCAACAACAGGGGCGTGAACATCAAGAAAATACGCAACTGTCTGGCGGAAGTCGGCAATCTGAATGTGGTGAACAGCCATGGCAGGTGGTCGCTTTCCGACGAGGACGGGCTCTGCGATTACATGCAGTTTTTGGAGCAGCTGGATGACATCAGCCCTGCCAGGCCCGACGAGGCGACCATAGAAATGCTGGTTTCCATATCCAGTCATGGCAGCCTCCTTCCTGAGATGAGGCTTGACTGGGTGGACCAGTTTAAGGCTGAATATACAGACAAGGTGATATCCATGCTGAGTGCGGTCAGGGAAAATGCCGGTGCGTCCCTGTCTCCTGAAATGCAGATAAGGATTGCAGATTCGATTCTTGTGTTCGACCCTCTTGACGAGAATTCCATATGCGCCAAATGCAAGGCATTGGTGAAAATGAAAAGGCTCGGAAGTGCCAAGAAGATTTATGCAAGTTTTATAGCCGAATATGAAAGGGTGATGGGCGAGAAATTTTCCGTGGATTTCCAGAATTTCATAAAAGGTTGATTGTAACAATAATTTTTTCTTCCCGTTAATCGGTCTGTTAATGTCTTTAGTAATGCGGTCTCTTTAAATTTGAGCTAAAGACTTGACAAAATGGAGACTCATTTTTCATTGCAGCCGTTCCTCCTGGCGGTGACTTTAATGCTTTGCATGTCATGTTCTCGCAGAGAAGTGACATTTATACAGATTTCCGACCCTCAGATCGGTTTTTTCGCTGACAATAAAGACATAGTGAAAGACAGTGTCAATCTGGCGACTGCGGTGGACCAGATTAACAGACTGCAGCCTGATTTCGTTGTTGTCACAGGGGACATGGTCAACAGCGAGAAGAGTGCGAGGCAGCTGGACTGCTATGCGGAAGTGATGTCAAGAATCGATGATTCCATTCCAGTATGGCAGGTGCCGGGTAACCATGATCTCGGACATGGCTCTACCGATGCTGCCATAGACAGTTATGTGGACAGGTACGGCTACCAGAGATTCTCGTTCCGGTACAGGGGATGTGCTTTCATAGGAATAAATACCTGCGTGATAAAGGATCAGAATATTCAGCAGGAGGAAGATCAGTACGAGTGGCTCGAAAAGCAGCTGAAAAAATATTCTGAAAACTCTGACGAGATTTTCGTATTCAGCCACTATCCGTTTTTCATAAGACGGTTTGATGAAAAGACAGGATATTCCAACCTTTGCATGGAGTCGAGGCTCAGATACTGGAGCCTTTTCAAAAAGTATGGAGTGACAGCCGTTGTCGCAGGGCATCTGCACGACACTGTCAATTCTGAACATGACGGTATCGTGATGTATACTGCAGGTCCTGTAGGAAGACCTCTCGGGAACGGATATTCAGGGCTTACAGTCTGGAGAGCCGATCCACGCACAGGTACCTCTTCGCATGAATATATTTCCCTTGAAGGCATGTGTGCCAAAGTGACCCTTTGACGAGTGAAACCAATTATTAAACACTAAGATATGATCAAAGTCCTATTTCGCCTTGCGGTTGTTGCCGTGACGGCCCTATTGTCCTTTGCAGGATGCAGGGATGATGGATTTGTGAACTATACGGTGGCTTCGGAGATCGTGCTTTCCGGTCCGGAGATCGATGTGTCCGATATGAGTGTCACCGTCTCTGCCATTTACAATGGTGATGATTCCGGGATTTCGGATGCCTGGTTTACAGTATGGAAGGATGGTGAAGATGCATCACAGGCAAGCCGGGTCCCTGCCTCATGGAGCGGAGGATATGCTTCTGCTGTCCTTGACGGTCTGGAAGTGGGGAATGATTACTGGTTCAATTTCGTCATCCTGACTTCAGGAGACAATCTTGTTACGGCTGAGGAGGACCGCTACTGCGCGTTCTCGCTTCCTCATGATTTCTCGTACTCGACAGTGAATACAGTCACATCCAAGATTCTTCAGGTGTCTTATAAGGGTGCTGATGCATTCATTTCATCCGCCAAACTCGTGATGGTCGATGCAGATGGAGAGAATGTGGAGAATCTTCCGGAGATATCTTTCCATGAAGGTGTCGGCAAGGCCCTTTTCGTGCTGTCGGAATGGACATTGGCCTTGTATAAGGTCCATGTGGAGATGACCATGTATGACGGCTCTACAGTTTCAGCTCCGGAGTGGCAGTTCTCTCTCCTCCCGTTGCCGGAAATCCTGACCGTCTCGCCTGTCGATATTGAAGGGGATGTGTTCAACTTTTCAGCATCATATGACGGGGATGACAGCACAATAGAGAAAGCGGTCTTCTCTCTGTATGACAAGGACGGAGCTTTAGTCCAGGACATTGATGCCGTATGTGCGGACAGGACAGCGACGGCTTCCAGGAGCGGAAACGAATATGGTCGCTATTCTGTAAAATGCACCCTGTATCTTGTGGACGGCTCGACCCTTGAGTCCGGGACTCTCAATTTCACCCATTCCCGTCCGAGGGCTTACGAAAACATGCTGCTTGAACCTGTGCCCATGGGTGAGGCAGGAATGGCTACATCTTCCGAGAATGCCATGGATCCCAACAAGTTCTCGTATCTGGGATATGACTGGGAGTGCCAGTATATGTATGTCAGGTCGTCTTCCAGCGTCACTCTTTATGTGAGTTCAAGCTATTCCGGTTTCTTCATGAACGCCACTCCTTTCGAAAACGGGATAAAGACGGTGTATATCAACCATTCTTCTGGCAAGGACACAGAAAAGTTCCATTGCTACGCAAAGACAGAGGCGGATGATGAATGGGTGGAGCTTGATGAGGCTGTCAAGCAGGATGACACTTTCATATACGACCTTTCTGGCGATCATTATTGCTATTTCAGATTTGAGACCAGAAGCAAGGCCGATGGAGGACAGGAGCTCAAGGCCAACAGCTTTGCAATCGATTATTATACGGAGGCTCCTGAAATATATTGACCACATATTAGATAACTGATAAGCAATGAAAAGAATTCTGATTATCTGTCTGGGGTTCATCTTGTGCGCTGCCGCTGCATTTGCACAGACGCGCAATATAAGGGGAACTGTCCTGGACGCGAACGACAGGATGCCTGTCATAGGAGCTTCTGTCGTGGTTGCTGATGATTCCGGAAAGACTCTGACGGGGGCATCGACAGACATTGACGGCAAATTTTCCATCGATATCCCGCAGGGGACGGATGTGGTGACTGTCAGTTTCCTCGGTTACGAGACAGAGAAAGTCAATGTGGCAGGAAAGTCCGATGTAAGGGTGCTTCTGTCACCTGCGACTGAAGAGCTGGATGCAATAGTTGTCACGGCACTCGGCATGACGAGGGAAGCGAAGAGCCTCAACTATGCGAGGCAGGAAGTGAATACTGCTTTGATGGATGATGTGAAGTCAGGTGACCTGATATCCGGCCTCTCGGGAAAGATCGCCGGTGTGCAGATCACTCCTGCGGGTGTGTCCAACGGTACCTCGCGAATCGTCATAAGGGGAACAAGCTCATTGACAGAGAATTCCATGCCTGTTTTTGTGATAGACGGAATGGTCATCGAAAACCAGCCTGGCGATGAGTCCTTCTCCATCGACGGCGGAAGCGGCACTCTTGACATGGGAAACCCTGCAGCTGATATCAACCCTGACGACATAGAGACCATCGAGGTCCTCAAAGGTCCTAATGCTGCCGCCCTATACGGTTCCCGTGCAGCCAACGGTGTCGTGCTGATCACTACCAAAAAAGCCACTGCGATGGACAGGGTACGTGTCTCATATAACGGCAACCTCCAGTTCGAGAGAATCAGCCAGCTGCTTGAATATCAGAACGGATGGGGTACAGGTGAGAACAACTTCAAACTTGAAAACAGCACCTACACTCTTCCTCAGGACGGCACCAGGACAAATGAGACCTTGCCTGACCTGAGCGGATATAATGACAAGGCAGGTGCGAAACTGCGCAGCTGGGGAGCCCCTCTCTGGGACCAGCCTATCTATGGGCATGACGGTCTGCTGACAACCCATTCCGCGCATCCTGAAAATGTCAGGGATTTCTATTCCACTGGATACAAGCTGTCCAATTCGGTTGCAGTGGACGGAGGTTCAAGACAAAACAATTTCAGGGTGTCGTTTACCAATGTCATCGGCAACAGCGTGGTTCACGGGATCAACCGGTCCAACAAGAATACTGTGAGCGCAAGGCTTTTCAATACTGTTGCCAAATGGCTCACTCTGGACACGAAGGTGACATATTCGAGGGAAGAGGTGAAGAACCGCCAGTACATGAACGGTTCTGACAGGAACCCTATCTATGCATTCGTCACATTGCCCCGCGACCTTTCCATAGAGACCCTGAAACATTACAAGGATGAGAACGGCCACGAGATGATACCTATCGGAGAGAGGGGTTATAACCCATACTGGAATATCTACGAAAACACCAATTCGGATGTCCGCAGCAGGGTGACCGCTTCTGAAAACATAGAGATTACCATCATCCCTCAGCTGAAACTCATAGGAAGGGCCGGTATCGACACCTATTCATGGAACGGGACGGAATTCTCCAACCTCGGGGCGCGAAGCGATGTGGATGGAGGAATGGAGAACTGGAATTCCGACTATCTGTCCATGGAATACAACGGTATCATCAAGTATGACCAGAAGTGGAAAAATTTCTCTGTCAGTGCCCTTGTGGGTGGAAGTATCTATTACAGGACTTCTGAAAAACGCACACAGGCGGTGAACAGCATCCTTGTGGCAGGTTTCGAGAACATCTCCAATTCCGGGGAATATCCTACAGTGACACAGACAATTTCCCGTAAAAGGATCAATTCTGTCTACGGTTCTGCGTCATTCGGGTTCAAGAACTGGCTGTTCGTTGACTTTACCGCCAGAAACGACTGGTCAAGCACCCTGCCGATAGATAAGTGTTCGTATTTCTATCCGTCAGTGGGAGGAAGTTTCGTGTTCAGCGATGCTTTCCATATCGACCCTTCGATAATTTCCTTCGGTAAGTTCCGCGCATCCCTGGCATTTGCAGGCTCCGACACCAGCCCATACCGTACGGGACAGACATTCTCATATTCAGGACTGTATAACGGTCAGCCTTTACAGAGCGTCAGCACTACGCTCAACAATCCTGACCTGCTTCCAGAGCAGACTCGCTCATTCGAGACTGGACTGGAACTCAAGTTCCTGAACAACAGACTCGGAGTGGATTTCACATTCTACAGGTCCGACTCCTATAACCTTATTACCAGCGTAGCCCTTTCGACATCCAGCGGCTACAGCAGAAGGTATCTCAATGCAGGCCATATCAGAAACCACGGTTTCGAAGTGATTCTCACCGGAAATCCTGTCAGCACGAGGAACTTCAAGTGGAACATGACGCTCAACTGGGCGAAGAACAATTCTTTAGTCAAGAAGGTTTCGGACGAGAACTCGAAGGTCACAATCCTGACATCTTCCAATGTTACGGTCAATCTCGAAGAGGGGAGACCTTACGGAATCATGAGAGGCCGCGTCTGGAAGACTGATGAGCTGGGGCGCAAGCTCGTGGATGATTCGGGAAAGCCGATAGTGTCCGATAACATGCAGGAGATGGGATGTGTGGAACCTAAATGGACGGGAAGTTTCATCAACTCGTTCAATATTTTCGGTGTGTCGGTCAATTTCCAGATAGATGCCCGTATAGGCGGTGTCCTCTATTCGGGAACATGGAACAGGGCTACCACAGCCGGAGTCGTGGCCGCAACTTATGAAGGCAGGGAAGAATACTACCTGAGCAGCGTTATCCTCGGGGAGGATACCGAAAGGGCTACACACGGTTTCAAGTGGAAAGAAGATGTCTATTATGAGGACGGGACTAAATGCGAGAAATATGTCAATCCTCGATACCAGTTCGGAAGCTGGGATTCAAGATGTGTATTTGACGCTTCATATATCAAGCTCAGGGAAGTGGCTGTGGGATACAGCATTCCGTCAAGGGTGCTGAAAGACACTCCATTGAGCGCGGTGAAAGTCTCTCTGGTAGGCCGTAACCTTGCCATATTGTACCAGAATACGCCTAAGGGAATCGATCCGGAGGCTGCTGTGTCATCAGGCAATGCCCAGGGTGTGGAATATGGAGGAATGCCTCCTGTCACGACTTTCGGATTCGATGTCAAAATATCATTCTAACAGGATAGTGCAATATGAAAAACATTGTAAATATAATCTTGCTGTCGGGTCTGATCGCCCTGTTCTCCTGCACCAAAGGGTTTGAAGAGATGAACAGCAACCCTAACCAGATTTCAGAGGTCAATCCTGAATATCTCTTCAACACCAGTGTATACGAGACTCTTGATGCCTCATGCGGAGAGATCAAGAAGATCGCCCTTGACAACTATGTCCAGTACAATTACGGACAGACAAACCAGTTCGGCAGGTACGGGAATGTCCCTACCACCAACAGCAACTATTTCAAGGCATTCTACAACTATGCCCTTCTGCCTCTGCATCTTATCATAGAGGATATAACTGGGAATCCTGAATATGCCAATAGGCTTGCCATAGTCAGGATATGGGAGGCATATGTGTTCTCGCAGGTCACTTCCATATGGGGGCCTGTCCCGATGTCAGGAGCTCTTGCCGGAACGACATCGATTCCTTATGATGACGAGCCGACCATATACCGCAACCTGCTTTCCACTTTGAAAGAATGCGCTGCAGCCATAGACCTGTCCGGGGATGTGTTCAATAATGACCCGGTGTTCAGTGTCGACGGTAAAAGCGATCTGAAGAAATGGATAAAGTTTGCGAATTCCCTCAGACTCCGTCTTGCGGTGCGGATATGCAATGCTGACAGGGAGCTCGCGATGAGCAATATCAGCGAGCTTATGGCGGACGAGGATAATCTGATGACTGGCAATGAAGACAACTGCATCGTGAAATGGGGAGACAATGAATCTACCCGCAATTATTACTACGATTATTTCATCGTGCAGACTTCAAATGACGACAAGGCAAACGCAGCAGGAGAGGGCTTCCTGATGCATACTGCTCCATACAATGACCCGAGGCTTCCGATGTTCTTCACGGAATGCAATTCGCCTCAGATGCCTGCTGATTTCCACTGGGCTCCGTACTGGGGGACACCGAAGACAGACCATGCTCCTGTGTCTGGACTTATAGATGACGGTTCCAACCCGTACAGCGGTGTCCCTATGACTGCATTCTCTGTCATGCTTGACAGCTATTTTGCCCAGTCTTATGCACAGACCATCATGAGCTATGCGGAAGTGTGCCTGCTCAAGAGCGAGATTTCATATCTTGGTCTCGGCTCGGGGTCAAGGAATGCTGCAGACTATTACAGGCTTGGAATCGAGGCATCCATGCAGCAGTTCGGAGTGACTGACAGTGACGCGATATCGACATATCTCAGTACAGACGGCATCGAGTGGGGGACCACGAGCAATCTCGAGAATCCGGAAGGTGAGTCCTATTTCATGGATTATCTCGGTCTAAGCTCAGGCGCCATCAAGGACACTGAAGATGACCCTATCTACCATCAGATAATCATGCAGCAGTATATCGCCCTGTTCAACCAGGCAATAGATGCATGGACCCTCATCAGACGCTCCCAGGTGCTGGATCTTCCTCCTCATTATCAGCCTGAGACAGGGTATGGTGCGGTGAATGCCGGCTCGGCCGATGTGCAGTTTGCATATATCCCTCAGCGTTTTGTGTATCCTTCAACCGAGCTTCAGGATAATGCTGCTGAAGTGGAGAAGGCCATCTCAAAATATCTTGAAGGCGGTGACAATATGGACACGAAACTCTGGTGGGCGAAACCGCAGCTTATAAACGAGAGACTTCAGGAACTGGTGGAAAATTATAATTAAAGTACTTATGAATACAAGATATCTGATCATCGGGCTTATGTCCGGCATCCTCCTTCTGGAAGGATGTGATAAAAATGAATACGGGGCACCGGAAAAGAGCAAGTATATCTATGACATACCCCAGACAGAACTTTCATCCGATGCTGTGGTAGGGGCTTATTATACCGGATATACCGAGCCTGTCAATGAGGCTACAAGTCCCGAAAAGCCGGAACTCGGCTATTACACGACTACTGCACAAGTAATGTCGCAGCATGTTGTCTGGGCAGATGAAGCAGGACTCGACTTTTTCATTTTCCCTTACGATGCGGCGGAGAATGATGCGAATATGCTTGCAATGTTTTCTTCATCGAGACAGGGCGCCAATGTCAAGGCTGTAGTCTGCTACAACACTTCACATCTTGGACTGACCAATGAAGAGCCCTTGGAGAGCGACGGAAAGTATAAGAATTTCCTTGCTGATTTCATCGATGTGCTCGCTCCGGTAATGATGTCCGATGACTATTATTGCATTGATGGCCGTCCGGTCATGCTCATCACTCCAGCGAACCTTTCCTCCAGCACCTCTCTGAGCATAGATTTCTATGAGGTGATAGACAGGTTCAAGTCGGATTTCGCAAGTTTCTACGGGGTAGAACCGTATATAGTAGGTGAGATGACTACAGGCTGGGTAGCTCCCGTAAACTATTCCGACCATCAGGTCTATTCATTTGACGGTTTAGTGTTGAAAGACTGGAAAACAAGGAGTTATGATATATTCTACGGATATTTCAGTTTCCTTGACATCAACATGAACAACTGGAAGACGACGCTTGCCAGAAGAAATGTGGATTTCATTCCTTGTATTTTCCCATCCTACAACGACAGGAAGGCATCTGCATCAAGTTATTATTACACTTTCAGCGAGGACGGGGATCCAGCGGACTATGTGAATTTCTGCAATGTGGCCAAGAGGAATATAGGGAGCCGCAATATGGTCTTCCTGAATTCCTGGAACGGCTGGTCAAACGGCACGAATCTCGAACCTTCCGACCTGAAGGGAGAACGCTTCCTGGAGGTGACAAGAAGCCAGTTCAAGAAAAACTGACAGTTTCTCATGATGCCGTGGCAGGCAACTGCCTATAATAAAACATCCGGACTTCCATTGAGGTCCGGATGTTTTTATGCTACAGCTGAACAAGTTTATTCCAATGACCAGGAAGGAGGAACATTGTCTTTTGACCATTCCTTGTTTGGCTTGTCACCCATTGTGAATTCTATTTCCCCTCCACCGGCTATCTCGTCATGGGTGAACCAGCATCTGTCGAGCGGTTTTCCGTTCAGCATGGCTGACTGGATGTATTTGTTGTCAGGAGAATAGTTCCTGCATCTTATAGTCAGCTTTTTGTTTTCGGGAAGAGTGACAGTCACCTTTTCAAACCATGGCGAGCCGATGACATAGACAGGAAGTCCTGGCGTGACAGGATAGAATCCCATCATAGAGAATACTACGAAAGCAGACATTCCACCTCCGTCTTCATCTCCCGGCATTCCCATCAGATCATTCCTGAACCATTCGTCCACAAGGGTGCGGATGCGTTTCTGCGTTTTCCATGGCGCTCCTGCATAGCAGTACAGATATGGGATGAACATGGACGGTTCGTTTGCCATGGAGAATTGCCCTACATTTCCCGTATGGTCAGGCATCTGTGCATAGAAGCCGTATTTGCTGCCTTTGATTGGTGTAGAGAATGTTTTGTCAAGTTCTTTCACGAATGTTTCTTTCCCTCCATACAGGTCAATCAGTCCTGCTATATCGTGCTGGACATTCCATCTGTATACCCATCCGTTGTTCTCGTCATACGCGTCCCTTGCTCCCATCCCTCCGGATCTCTCGTAATCAAAAGGCATTATGAATTTTCCGTTCTCGTCCTTTGGATGGAAGAACAGGGTTTCTCTGTTGAAAAGTTCGGCATAGTTTTCCGCCCCTTCGGCAAATCTCACGGAATCATCTTTATATCCGAGTTCACCGGCAATCTGGGAAAGGCACCATTCGTCATAGGATGTCCCGAGAGTCACGGCAACAGGCTGTCTCTTCTCGTCGGGGTTCACTTCGCTGTAGCTCTCCGTTTCCCCCTCGGCGAGAGCCGGTATGTAGCCATGCTTCCAGTAGAATTCTGTCAGCTCTCCGCCCCGTACCCCTGACCATGGGGCAAGGGTCTTTTCGGTGATGCCTGCCTTGCTGTATCTGTAGGCTTTTTCAATGTCGAATCCGTTCAGCCCTTTCCTGTAGGCATCGAGCATTATTGCCACTGAATGGTTGCAGTTCATCCTTCTGCTGTCTCCTGTCACTTCAGGGAAAGTCGGCATCCATTGGTTGTCCATCTGTTCTGCCATCCTGATGTATGAACTGAGCATGTCTTCCTCTTTGCGTGGTTCAGTCAGGACCCTGAGCGGATGGGCTGCATGGTAGGTGTCCCATACCCAGTCATCGGTGTAGAAAGGAATGCTGTCTGTATGGACCTGCCCGTCATATGCGCTGTAATATCTTTCCCCTTCTGAAAGGCAGATCATCCTTTCGTATGTCCTGTACAGTGCCGTATAGAATACGCATTTGGCATCCTCGTCACTTCCTTCCATGTCAATCAGTCCGAGCTGGCTGTTCCATATTTCCTTCCCTTTCATGGCAAGGCTCTCTATATCGAAATCCGTTATCTCATTCTCGAGATTATGCCTTGCCTGTGCCGTGTCGATGAAAGATATCCCGTATTTCAGGTATATCTGCCTTGTCCCTTCCGGGAAATACAGCACTATGTATTCCCCTTTGCCGTTCTTTAGGCATTCAGCCTTGTCCGGCATGACCGAAAAGACAGCGTGGAGATATACTCTCGTCTTTCCGTCAATGCTGTTGACACCGGATACGGCTCCGTCAGAATATTCCATGTCTCCGTCCGAGGTGTTGATGACGAGGTACGGCGTCCCATCCTTTTCGAAATCTATCTGATAGATGGCGGAATGGTATGAAGGCGCGAATTTGGCCGAAACCTCTTCTTCTTCGAAACGGACGCTGAACCCGTATGGACGGATTTTCTCATTGTCATAGCGGTATTTGTAGTAAGGCTTGATTCCATGCCCGTCTTCCATCCCGAACGAGAGATTGAATGCTGATTTCCCACGGTGGCTGGTGACTATGAAAGGCAGTCCCTTGACCTGGTCTGAAGTGAAATCCGCCCGTTCAGGATAGACCCTGAGCATTCCGTTCGGCAGATGTACTGTGGGATATGTCGGGACAAGAAGATGGCTGATGTTGCCGATATATGGGTTCACATAGTCCACGGGAGCTTTCTTGCAGCATGAGGAGAATGTCACGGCAAGCACTGCATACAGCATTGTCAGTATTGCTTTATTGCTTCTTTTCATGGCGACAGGATGTTATTGTATTCAGTCCCTTTCGGGCATTTCAGCCTCGGCTTCCATTTCGCCTCTCAGGCATTTCCCGGCCATGCCGGCAAGCCAGAGGTAGCGGTCAGGTTCACAGCCTTCATATGAGAGGAAGGGGCTTTCCCCGACAGGGACATCATTGGCGCACTTGAAGATGGCAGTACCTTCATCCATTTCATCGAACATTGCCACATACAATGTCTTGGCACCGAGCTCTATCGCATTGTATACCTGTTTCCACAGGAATTTCCCTCCCATCCTTTCAATGCTGTTGAGTGGGGCGGCGACGCCGTTCTTCAGATTGTACCAGCTGAATCCTGGAAATACTACCGGCATGTATGTCTTCCCGTGCTCCTTGCACCACTGCATGTCCAGACGGATATGGTCTATGAACCTGTCGTAACTTTCATAGTTGAACCTTCCTACAAACCACGGATGTACTATGTCCACCTTTTCTATTATGCTGTGAAGTTTCGGGTCAGACATGGTGTCCATACCCAATGTCCTCCAGTGGGTCGGTACTCCGAGCAGAACTGAACATCCTCTGTCCTTGAGGAAGTCCACGAGCCTGTCCACATCTTCGTTGCCGTATTTCCTGTTGTCGTTGAATCCGGCACCCCATACTGCGACAAGAGGTTTCCCGTTATGGTGCAGATAATTGGCCCGTTCCGTTATCTTGCATGAATCCTGCAGCTCTTTCCAGTCCTCTTCGAGCATCCATGTCTCGTCGGAAGATATTCCGGAAAGGTCGTACATCACGCAGATGGCTCTTCCGTACTTGTCCGAAGCATCCAGGGCATTCGTCAGGATATGGTTGTAGTTGTCCTTCCCTTTCTCTGTCCTTAGAGAGGTGACGAACCTCTGCATGAATACGCCGTCGATACCGTATTCTTCCATCCATTTGAAATGCAGCATGGTGGTAGAGCGGTCATGGGAGCTGAACACTTCCGCTACCGAGCCGTCTGCCATCCGGAAATCAGTTGGGTAGGTCTTTTCGTACTCGCTGACATCAGGCCACAGGTCGATGGAGCAGCATCCCGGATAGAACTCATTGTTTTTCTGGTAATGTTTCCATCCCAGTCCGGCTCCGTCATCTTCTGCATTGAACCATCCCTGATATCCTGCAAGCACCAGTCCCTCAACACTGTCATAATTGTGCCGGCTGGCGTCGCAGGAAACGCCGCTCAGAATAGAGACAGTCAGGACTAACATAAAATGTTTAGATTTCATGGCTGAAAATAATTTTTTATAAAATTATCACAACAACTTAATAAAACGTTAATCCTTGTCTTAATCGGAGAACTACATTCACAGAAATGAAAAAAGGTGGGCAAGTCTGTTGAAGATTTGCCCACCCGTGGTAAAGTTATGTTGCTGATGTTTAGAACATTTCAGGATCGTTGCCGCTGTTGTCGGCTCCGTTGTCGCTGTGGTTGCCGTGACCTCCCTTAGGTCCTCTTTCAGGACGCGGTCCGCGAGGCCCCCTGCCGTTTCCTGCAGGGCGCTCAGACTGTCTGCGGTCGTTGCCGTTGCGGCGAGGTCCCCTGTCTCCGGCTGCAGGACGAGGTCTGCGCTCAGGTTCTACATATCCTTCTGGCTTTTCGATGAGGGCTTTGCGTGAAAGTCTCATCTTGTTGGTCTTAGGATCTATTTCGAGCAGCTTGACATCCACTTCGTCTCCGACGCTGAGGACATCTTCCACCTTGTCGGTCTTGCCCCAGTCTATCTCTGAGATGTGGAGCAGACCTTCCTTGCCAGGAAGTATCTCTACGAATGCACCGAATTCGAGGATGGATACCACCTTGCCGTGGTATACCTGACCCACTTCAGGAACGGCGCAGATGCCGTTGATCCAGTTGAGGGCCTTGTCCATTGACTCCTTGTCATTACCGAATATGTCCACAACACCCTCGCTGACTCCATTGTTCTGCTCTTCGGTGATAGTGACCACAGTACCGGTCTCTTTCTGTATCTTCTGGATGACCTCTCCACCTTTGCCGATGATGGCCCCGATGAACTCTCCAGGTACACGGATCTGGATGATGCGTGGAACGAACGGCTTGTAGTCCTCGCGAGGCTCGCTGATGGTCTTCATCATCTCGCCCATGATGTGCATCCTGCCCTGGCGTGCCTGCTCAAGAGCTTTTTCGAGTACATCATATGAAAGTCCGTCAACCTTGATATCCATCTGGGTTGCGGTGATGCCGTCCTTGGTTCCGGTCACCTTGAAGTCCATGTCTCCGAGGTGGTCCTCATCTCCGAGAATGTCGGTGAGGATTGCATAGCGTCCGTTAGGGTTTTCCTTGTCGGTGATAAGGCCCATTGCCACACCTGCCACTGGTTTCTTTATCTTGACACCGGCATCCATGAGTGCAAGGCATCCTGCACATACTGTAGCCATTGAAGAAGAACCGTTGGACTCAAGGATGTCTGATACCACGCGCACTGCGTACGGATTTTCAGGAGCAAGAGGAACCATCGGCTTCAGAGCCCTGAATGCAAGGTTGCCATGTCCGATCTCGCGGCGGCCCACTCCTCTCTGTGCCTTCGCCTCTCCTGTAGAGAATGGAGGGAAGTTGTAATGGAGGACGAACTGGTCTGTGCCCTGGATAAGGACTTCATCCCTTTCCTTCATGTCGAGCTTCGTGCCGAGGGTCACTGTCGCAAGGGACTGTGTCTCTCCACGGGTGAAGATGGCTGAACCGTGTGCGCATGGCAGATAGCCGACTTCGCACCAAATAGGGCGGACTTCATTGCATTTACGGCCGTCGAGGCGGATTCCCTCGTCGAGGATCATATTCCTCATGGCGCGTTTTTCTACCGCATGGTAGTATCTTTCCACCATCATTGTCTTTGCTTCGCGCTCCTCTTCTGGAATTGTCTGGTAGAACTCTTCCTTGAGTGCATCGAAAGCATCGGACCTCTCGTGCTTGCCGCTTCCACTCTTTGCTATCGCATAGCATCTGTCATAGCAGAATTTCTCCACTGCAGCACGGAGTTCCTCGTCGTTCTCCTCGTGGCAGTAGGTCCTCTTGACGGTCTTTCCTGCCTCTTCCATCAGTTCCATCTGCACCTTGCAGTGCTTCTTGATCTCTTCGTGTGCGAATTTGATGGCCTCCAGCATTTCTGCCTCGCTCACCTCGTTCATCTCACCCTCGACCATAATGATATTGTCATAGGTGGCTGCGACCATGAGATCGATGTCGGCATCAGCCATTTCGCTGAAATTAGGATCAATCTTCAGCTGTCCGCCTATCCTTGCTACACGGACTTCCGAGATAGGTCCTTCGAACGGAATGTCGCTCACTGCAAGTGCCGCTGAAGCAGCAAGTCCTGCAAGCGCATCCGGCTGTATGTCCTTCTCTGCAGAGATAAGGTTTACAGTCACATATACTTCCGCGTGGAAATCCTCAGGGAACAGAGGCCTGAGAGCCCTGTCCACCAGCCTTGCAATGAGGATCTCATAATCGGAAGCCTTCCCCTCACGCTTCATGAAGCCGCCTGGAAATCTTCCGGCTGCTGCGAATTTTTCCTTGTAGTCCGCCTGCAGAGGCATGAAGTCCACATCGTCCTTTGCATCCTTTGCGCAGGTTACCGCTGCGAGAAGCATTGTGCCTCCCATCTTGACAACTACAGATCCGTCAGCCTGTTTTGCAAGCTTCCCGGTCTCAATCTCTATTACCCTTCCGTCGGATAATTCAATCTTCTTGTTGATAATATTCATAAAATCGTTATCGGTCCGCCTCCCCCTATGGGAGTTAGTTAATAATTTCTGCCGCGTACATTGTATCTGTTCGTCAAATATTGTGAGTCTCGAAAGCCGCCGCAGACCGATGTTTTGTTAGCGGCTCCGGAAGATCGTCCGGGTTATGTCTCGGAATCAAATTTTCAATAAAAAGGGGTGCTCATGCGGGAGCACCCCATACTGCAAGGCAATATTTTCCTTATCGACGGAGACCGAGCTCCTTGATGATTGTTCTGTATCTCTCGATGTCTCTCTCCTTGAGGTAATCAAGAAGACGACGCCTCTTACCTACGAGCTTGAGGAGTGCAAGACGAGTTGTGTAGTCTTTCTTGTTGCTCTTCAGATGCTCGGTAAGGTGAGCGATACGGTAGGAAAATAGTGCGATCTGGCTCTCA
Organism: Candidatus Cryptobacteroides faecigallinarum; assembly: GCA_017695015.1. Classification (GTDB taxonomy): domain Bacteria; phylum Bacteroidota; class Bacteroidia; order Bacteroidales; family UBA932; genus Cryptobacteroides; species Cryptobacteroides faecigallinarum. Next base: position 18,925 of record JADIMD010000105.1, read on the forward strand.
GGAGAACCTGTGTCGGTATTAGACTTTCCGTACTTCGCGAAAATCTCCTGCTTTTTCTCGGCCTGTAAATATTCAGCCATTCTTGAAAAGATTTTAGAGGTTAATAAATTTGTCTGCATCCCGGATGCCGCAGAGGCGGTTTTCCGAAAGCGGCTGCAAATTTACTGATATTTTCTGATTATACAATATTATTGTAACTATTTTACAATGAATTTGACGGACTGGACATCGGCGGAACTTCCTCCGGTCATTACGGTGAATTCTCCAGGCTCCACTATCTGCTCCAAGGCAGGGTTGTAGAAAGACAGGGCCTCCGCGTCAAGACAGAATTCCACCTGACGGCTTTCTCCTGGATTCAGATATATCTTTTCGAAGCCTTTGAGCTCCCTGAGAGGGCGTCCTACGGAGCCTGCCATGTCCCTGACATAGAGCTGCACTGTCTCTGCTCCTGCCCTGTCCCCGGTGTTGGTGACAGTGACTTTTACCTTTACCGGGCAGTCGAGGCTCCAGCCGTTTCCGTCATGCTCCAATATGTAGGATTCTTTCTCTATTTCAGGAGTTGAATAGGCAAATGTGGTGTAGCTGAGACCGTACCCGAATGGATAGAGAGCTGTCCAGTCGGTATCCATGTAGCTGCTGGCATATTTTCTCCATTCTCCTCCAGTAGGCCTTCCGTTGTTCGGCTCGTTGTAGTAGAACGGCATCTGTCCCACATGGCGTGGAAATGACATCGTGAGCTTTCCTGACGGATTCTCATCCCCGAAAAGCACATCTGCCACGGCATATCCTGCCTCCGTCCCCGGGAACCAGATGTTGAGGATTGCATCTACATTCTCGTTTTCCCAGTCAAGCACCAGTGGTCTTCCTGTGCAGAGCACGAGGACTACAGGCTTTCCGGTCCCGACGAGCTTTTCCAGGAGCGTCCTCTGGGCGTCAGGTATGGTTATGTTCACCCTCGATGCCGCTTCTCCGGACATCTCGGCTGCCTCACCGAGCACTGCCACCACTACATCGGCATTTTCAGCGGCCTCTACTGCCTCTGCTGCCAGCATGTTGTCGCTGCGGCTGTCCCTGTCCACTGATTTACCGTGATTGAGGGCTCTGGAGTCCATGTCAGGATCGAAGAACAGGTTGGAACCTCTGCTGTATGAGACTGATTCAGGGTTGTCTACTGCATTCCTGATACCTTCGAGAATGGTGACAGGAGAATCGATGTCCGCCCCTACAGTCCAGCTTCCGAGCATGTTGGGACTGTCATCGGCAAACATCCCGACGACTGCGATTCTTGCATCCTTTGCAAGAGGCAGGACATTGCCCTCATTCTTCAGCAGCACGAAACTTTCGGCAGCTATCTTCCTTGCCTTTGCCCTGTGTTCGGGAGTGAAGAGCTTTTCTTCCTGCGAGTCATCGTCGCAGAACCTGTAAGGATCATCGAAAAGTCCGAGGATATATTTTGCTTCAAGTATCCTGCGGCATGCCTTGTCGATGTCGGCTTCGCTCACAAGACCTTCGTCCAGGGATTTCTTGAGGGTCCCCACGAACGCCCCGCTCACCATGTCCATGTCAAGCCCTGCTTTCAATGCCCTTGCCGATACTTCCTGGAGGTTGCCGAGACCATGAGTCGTGGCCTCTCTGACTGCATCATAGTCAGCCACGACAAATCCGTCGAATCCCCACTGCTCCCTGAGCACATCTGTCAGGAGGTATTCGTTCAGGGCACACGGAACGCCCTCCACCTGCTGGAAAGCGGACATCACTGAAGCGACCCCTGCATCGACTGCGGCCTTGTAAGGGGCCATATAATAGTTGAACATGCGGTAGCGGCTCATGTCGGATGCGGTGTAGTCGCGTCCTGCATCTGCTGCTCCATACAGGGCATAATGCTTCACGCATGCCAGCACCTCATCATCGGATGTGAGGTCTCCCTGATAGCCTCTCACATATGCCTCGGCTATTTTCGAACCGAGATACGGGTCTTCCCCTGCACCTTCTGCGACCCTTCCCCATCTTGCGTCATGGGTGATGTCGACCATCGGGCTGTATACCCAGTTGATGCCCTGTGCGCTTGCCTCAACGGCAGCTATTCTGGCGGTTTCCTCTATGGCATCCATGTTCCAGGTGGCAGAAAGCCCGAGCGGAATAGGGAACACCGTCTTTTGTCCGTGTACAACATCGAGCCCGAATATCAGAGGAATGTGCAGGCGGCTGTTCTTGACCGCCAGTTCCTGGATTTCCCTGACTTTCTTTACATCGGACAGATTGAACAGACCTCCGATCTTGCCTTCTGAGATGAGACCCGCAATATCTGACTCCTGTGCAGGTCCGGTAACGATGTCAGTAGGGGCGACAGGCAGGTTGAGCTGCCCGATTTTCTCCTCCACGGTCATCTTGTCCATGAGTTTGTCGATGAATTTGTCCATCTTGCTGTCTTCAAGGCTGTTTCCTGCCCATGCGATGGATGCGGCAGCTGTCATCGCGGCTGCCAGAACAAGGATTCTTTTCATATCAGTCATTGGATTTTCAGTGTCATACAATGTGTGGGACCGTATCCCGATACAACTCACAAAATAAGCCATATAATCCGAAAACAGAGGCAAAAACCTATTCACAAAAACTCTACATGTGCAGTTTTTCCGAGTATTTATAATATATTTGCCGCCATGTCGGAAAAAATTTACAATGATCCGGAAATCGGCGAGGTAATCCTGAAGAAAAGCATAAGAAGCCGCAGGCTGACTGTCAGAGTCGGGCTGACGGGAGGAGTATCGGTGACCATGCCGTATTTCGTCCCGTATGCCGAAGGGGTGCGGCTGGTCATTTCCCGCAGGGAATGGATACTGAAGGTGCAGGAGAAGCTGAGGCTTAAATCCGCTGATTGTGTCAGGCTGGCTCCGGAGGATGTGGAGCGTCTCAGGGCGGAAGCAAAGCAATATCTTCCCCGACGGTTGGCAATGCTGGCTTCGGAATACGGGTTCAGATATTCAAGGGTCGCAGTCAAGAACAACCGTTCCAACTGGGGCAGCTGTTCTTCCAGGGGGAATATCAATCTCAATCTCAGACTGATGCTGGTCCCCGAGCATCTCAGGGATTATGTGATGCTGCATGAGCTTAGCCATCTGGAGCATCCTGACCATGGCCCGGACTTCCATCTTTTGCTTGAAAAGCTCTGCCGTGACCATTTCAGCAAAGGAAATGCTCTGTCGGGAATGCAAGGGCAAGTCTCGCGCTCCAAATATCCCGTGAGCCATGCCTTGGAAAAGGAGCTTCGCAAATACCGTCTCTATTGACGGCTCCACATGAGCCGCTCCCTGGAGTTTTGTCTCACTTATCCAACAAAAAGGGATGAACCCCTGACAGCAGGAATTCATCCCAATATATCTCCCTAATAAGGATAAATGTCTTATTTGGTTGCGGTTTCCAGTTTCTTCATGATTGAGAAAATGAAGATTGCGGAAACCAGGCACAGTGCGATGAGCACGCTCCATACTCCCCAGAGAGGAATCTTGTTCCAGAGCAGTCCCGGAATCGACACCAGATAGTTGCCTATGGCAGTTGCTGCAAACCAGCAGCCCATCATTGCTCCCTTGTATTTAGGAGGAGCGACCTTGGACACGAAGGAAATTCCCATCGGAGAAAGCAGAAGTTCCGCGAATGTCAGGACAAGGTATGTGGATATGAGCCAGTTAGGAGAAACGAGAGTGTCGCTTACAGCACCTCCCAATTCTTTCGGAGAAGCAAGTCCCATGGATCCCATAGTCATGATGAGAAAGCCGATTGCTGCCACAAGCATACCCATTCCTATCTTTCGAGGGGCAGACGGCTCTTTGCCTTTACTTGCGAGAGCTCCGAAGATTGCAAGGGATACTGGAGTCAGAGCCACCACGAAGAACGGGTTGAACTGCTGGAAATCAGAAGGCTGTATCTTCACCGGCTCAGGCATGCCTGCGTACAGTGCATATGCGCCACCCCAAAGGGCTGCTGTCACCACTCCGGATATGATTTTGCCTTTTTTGCTGTCTGACTGGAAGATGTTGAACAGGGTGTAGATGGAAACTGCGATGAGGGCAAGGCTCCAGATGTTGAACCCTATCCTTGTCAGGCCGAATACATCATGAGAAGTGTAGTCTCTTGCGAAGATAGTCAGAGTAGCTCCGTTCTGGTGGAACGCCATCCAGAAGAAGATAACCACTGCAAACACGAGCATGAGGGCTGTGATACGGCTCTTGGTCTGCTCTTTTGAAAGTTCTGGCTCAGCGTTTACTGCAGCAGCACCGTTGTTTGCCTTGGCAAGCTGTTTAGCATTCACATCAGCATGCTTGAACCAGCTGCGGCAGCTGAAATAGATGAGCACAGAGATGATCAGGGATATGCAGGCTACGCCGAATCCATAGTTGTATGCTGTGGAGAGCTTTTCTATGTACATGCTGCTGAACTGGGTGATATCCATTCCTGCAGCTCCTGACATCGAGCCCATCAGAGTCGTGAGCTTGTCTGCATTGGCCATGTTCCCGTCAAGAATCTGGTGTGCTATGGCAGGAATGTTGGCATCATAGAAAAGTCCGCTTTTGCCGAGGAAGAAGTTGGTGACAGCCTTTGCCATTGAAGGGGCGAACATTGCGCCGATGTTGATTGCCATGTAGAAAAGGCTGAATGCGGAGTCTCGCTTGTCAGCATATTTCGGGTCGTCATACAGGTTGCCGACCATTACCTGCAGGTTGCCTTTGAAAAGGCCGGTACCTATTGCAATCAGGGCAAGGGCGCCGAACATCATTATCTTACCTACGGTATCAGCCCCTGTCGGGATGGCAAGGCAAAGGTATCCGAGGAACATCACGGCGATACCGAGGGTCACGCATCGTCCGAACCCGATCCTGTCGGCAAGCATTCCGCCGAAAAGAGGCATGAAATATACTCCTGCAAGGAAAATGGAATAGATCTGGGTTGCGACAGCCGCGTCAAACCCGAATTTTGCCTGGATGAAAAGGAGGAAGATGGCAAGCATGGTGTAGTAGCCGAACCTCTCTCCCGTGTTGGCAAGCGCGAGGGCGAAAAGCCCTTTTGGTTGGTTTTTGAACATAGTTTATCTTTTTATATGTGTTAGCAGGCCAAGTATGCGCCTGTGTCTACCGGCACACAGCCGACAAAGGTAATAAAAATGCGATATAATCGAAAAATTCTTGATATATTTGGAGCTGAACTGAAAAGTACATTTATATGAAAGCGTTTGGGATAATAGCATCGGTTCTCGCGCTCGCTGCGGTGCAGTCCGTTGCTTTTGCACAGGAAAATGTGGCCGCAGAGCCGGTCGGGACCCTTTCCTATTGCCTGCCGATGACATCATTGACATTCGAGGTGGAGGCGGTGAAGGAGACATTCTATGCCGGTCCTTATGCGGAATATGCCAAGAAATATCTCGGGATAGATGTGCGCAAGGACGACTCTGTCACATATACCCTCTCCGAAGTGAAGATGACCCCTTACACCGAAGCTGACCAGTCCAGCCGTTATCTGCTGAAAGTCGGTTCACAGGGGGTGGATGCGTCTTTCCTCAGCCTGACCTCGTGCGGATTGGTGTCGGTGTCAGATGCCCCTTACGGAGTGGAGTCGGTGTGGAGATTTCCTACGGACATCCAGGAGGATTTTTCCGATGACGGGATGATCTCCAATGTCTCTTCCGAATCTGCCACTCTCTACAGAAATGTCAAGGGAGAGTCAGCCTACACAAGGGTTGCGGTGCAGCAGGAAGTGATGGTGGCGAAGACTCTGGAGAAAAAGGCGGCAGAGACAGCGGCTCTCATTTTTGACCTGCGCAAGAAAAGGATACAGATAATCACGGGCGATACCGATGCTACCTACAGCGGAGAGGCCATGGGGGCTGCCGTGGCGGAGATAACAAGACTCGAAAAGGAGTATATGACCCTGTTCACAGGATATTCGGAAAAGAGCATCCAGCGCATGAAGAGCGAGATTGTGCCGCAGAAGGACAGAACCATGTATGTGGTGTTCAGGATGTCCGCGACTGACGGCCTGCTGTCTGCAGACGACCTTTCAGGTACACCTGTCCTGCTTGAAATAGTCCCTGGCAAGGTGGCTCCTCCTGCCAATCCTGTGGAGAAGAAGTCAGAAGAGAAGAAGCTGTCCAAAGATGTCATATATGCCATGTACAGAGTCCCTTCCGTGTGCGTACTGAAGCTGACGGACGGGGCTGACCAGCTGATGACGGCGCGTCTGCCTGTCTACCAGTACGGGTATGACACTTCATTCCCTCTGGCTGTGAAACTGAAATGACGCCTTGTCGCGGCAGAATGCATGACAGAACATATTTAACAAAACAATAAAACTGATAAACATGGAACTTAAAGATCTGAATCCGGAGTTAGTCTGGAAAAATTTCTATGCGCTTACACAGATACCCCGTCCGTCCAAGAAAGAGGGGAAGGCAGCCGAATATCTCTATGATTTCGGCAAGTCGCTCGGACTGGAGACCATCAAGGATGAAATAGGGAATATAATTATCCGCAAGCCGGCGACTCCGGGGATGGAGAACCGCAAGGGCGTGATCCTGCAGGGACATATGGACATGGTGCCGCAGAAGAACGCGGATGTGGAGCATGATTTCGAGAAAGATCCTATCCAGGCTTATGTGGACGGAGAATGGGTGCGTGCCAAAGGTACGACGCTTGGCGCCGACAACGGAATAGGTGTGGCCATAGCACTTTCAGTGCTGGAATCCAAGGACTTGAAGCACGGACCTGTAGAAGTTCTTGTGACTACCGACGAGGAGACAGGAATGACAGGGGCCCGTGCCCTCAAACCAGGACTTCTCAAAGGTGATATCCTGATAAATCTCGACTCAGAGACTGAAGGCGAGCTTTATATCGGCTGTGCTGGAGGTCTTGACGCCACTGCATCAGGGGAGTACCGCAGGAAGGAGCATCCTGCAGGGTACGGATGCTGGAGCCTGGCTGCCAAGGGAATGAAGGGAGGACATTCAGGAATGGATATCATCCTGTACAGGGCAAATGCCAACAAGGTTGCTGCAAGGGTGCTTTATGCGTTGCTGACAGAGGCGGATGTGAAGCTTGTGGATTTTGAGGGCGGTACATTGAGGAATGCTATCCCTCGCGAGGCCTTTGCTACATTATATATAAATGATGGCAAAACCGATGAGGCGAAGAAGGTGTTCGACCGTGTGACAGCTGAGATCAAGGCTGAATATGCAGGCACAGACCCGGATATGGAATTTATCCTCGAACCTTACAGGGAGGATGAAGGCCAGGCCTGCGATCCTGAAGCCTGCCTGTATGTGGATGAGGAAGATGCGCTCAGGCTTGTAAGGGCTGTGGTGGCATGTCCGGACGGAGTGGAAAGGATGAGTTCCGAGATCCCGGGGCTTGTGGAGACATCCAACAATTTCGCCATGGTGAATATCGAGAAGGGAAAATTCTCTGCAAAGACCCTTCTCCGCAGTTCTGTAGACACTGCCAAGGAAGCTCTTGCACAGAAGATAGCCTGTGTCTTTGCTCTGGCAGGCATCGAAACTTCATTTGCCGGCGGATACAGCGGATGGGCTCCGAATGCCACATCTCCGATTCTCCATACCATGAAGGAGGTCTATGGCAAGCTGTACGGCAAGGAGCCTGCAGTGATGGCTATCCATGCAGGACTTGAATGCGGTATCCTCAGCGGCGCCTACCCTCACTGGGACATGGTGTCATGCGGACCTACGATCCTCAGCCCTCATTCTCCGGACGAAAGGGTCAACATCGCCACCGTAGGAAAATGCTGGCAGTTCATCACCGCTGTCCTCGAAGCAATTCCAGAGAAATAAGGCGTCAGGCGCTTGTTTTGTGAAAAATAATTCCTATCTTTGCAGCCCGTTTGTGGAAATTTGTCCGCAACGGGCTGATTTATTAACATTTATAATTTAAACACAAATGATCAAACAGTACGAGACCGTTTTCATTGCAACTCCCGTTTTGTCTGAGGCCCAGATGAAGGAAGCGGTTGCCAAGTACACAGGTTTCATCAAGGAGAATGGTGGAGAGATTGTGTACGAAGAGGATTGGGGACTGCGTCAGCTTGCTTACCCTATCCAGAAGAAGACCACAGGATTCTATTATCTGATAGAGTTCAAGGCAGATTCACAGTTCGTTGACATGCTGGAGACCCAGTATCGCCGTGACGAGAGAATCATCAGGTTCCTTACTTTCGCAATGGACAAGCACGCTATTGCCTATGCAGAGAAGAGAAGGGCTAACAAACAGGCTAAATAAGGAGGATGGACTATGGCACAGAACAATGAAATTCGTTATCTCAACCCTCCTACAGTAGAGGTCAGGAAGAAGAAATACTGCCGTTTCAAAAGGGCAGGTATCAAATATGTGGACTACAAGGATGCTGAATTCCTCAAGAAGTTCCTGAACGAGCAGGGTAAGATTCTCCCTCGCCGTCTCACCGGTACTTCTCTCAAGTTCCAGAGGAAGGTCGCACAGGCAGTCAAGAGAGCAAGGCATCTTGCACTCCTCCCATATGTAACGGATCTTTTGAAATAAGGAGGACAGCTATATGGAGATTATTCTTAAAAAAGATGTTGCGAAGCTCGGCAATGCCGATGATATCGTGAATGTAAAGGCAGGTTACGCTGTCAATTATCTTATCCCTCAGGGATATGCCATCATGGCTACTCCATCTGCAAAGAAGGTTCTGGCAGAGAATATCCGTCAGCGTGCCCACAAGGAGGCTAAGCTCCGTTCTGATGCAGAGGCACTTGCAGCTAAGCTTGCTGAGGTTTCGGTAAAGCTTGCAGTGAAAGTGAGCGAGTCTGGCAAGATCTATGGCTCAGTAACTACTGCACAGCTCGCAGAGGCTCTTGTTGCAGCAGGCGTTGAGGTAGACAAGAAAGACATCACTATCGCTTCTGATATCAAGGAACTCGGAACTTACGAGGCTTCAGTAAAGTGCTACAAGGATATCAAGGGCACTGTGAAGTTTGAAGTTGTAGCAGAGGAGAAATAATTCGCCGATACAACATGAATATAAAATGGGATGATTCATTCGAGTCATCCCATTTTTTGTCTCCGCTTCAGAATTTGTATATGCGGATTTGTTCGGTCAGCACCGTGTAGAGTTGTATTGCTGAAGCGCCTTGCCGAGGATTGCAGTCGCGCGCTGCAGGTCGGCTGCATTGAGTACATACGCAATCCTGACTTCAGAGAGCCCGAGCCCAGGTGTGATGTAGAATCCCGAAGCCGGTGCCATCATGACGGTCTCCCCGTTGTCGCTGAAGTCGCTCAGGCACCATGAGCAGAAGTCTTCGGCATTTTCTACAGGCAGGGATGCTATCACATAGAATGCTCCCTGAGGCCTGATGACCTTGATGCCGGGAATGTTCTGCAGGCATTCTACCAGGACATTTCTCCTGTGCCGGTATTCCTTTGCAATCGGATCGAGATATGCATGCCCGGCACTGAAAGATGCTTCTGCGACAATCTGCCCGATGAGAGGAGGACTGAGCCTTGCCTGGGCAAGTTTGAGGAAGCCTTCCGCAACTGCCTTGTTTTTTGTGATGACCGCTCCTATGCGGATGCCGCATTCCGAGAATCTTTTGGACATTGAGTCGAAAATCACTACATTCTCATCAACGCCCTCAAGGTGTCCTGCGGAGAAGAAATCCATTCCGTCATAGACGAATTCCCTGTACACCTCGTCTGCAAAAAGAAAGATTCCATGCCGCTTTACAATTTCTGCAAGCATTTCCATTTCTTCCCTGGAGTACAGGCTTCCGGAAGGGTTGTTGGGATTGCAGATGAGTATCGCCCTGGTCCTGTCAGTGATGAGCTCTTCGAATCTTTCTGCCGGAGGCAGGGCAAATCCGTTGTCTATGCTTGTGGTTATCGGGACTACCTTGACTCCTGCCGCAGCTGCAAATGACAGGTAATTGGCATATGTCGGTTCGGTGGTGATGATTTCATCCCCCGGGTCCATGCATGTGATGAACGAGAACAGGACTGCTTCGGATGCACCTGTAGTGACGATAATCTCATCAGGGGAGTATTTCATCCCGAAATCGGCATAGTATTCTGAAATCCTTTGCCTTAAAGACAGGAAGCCTTGCGAAGGGCTGTATTCCAGTACTTTACGGTCAATCTTCCTCATGGCGTCCATCCCTTCTTCCGGAGTGTGGATGTCCGGCTGGCCTATGTTGAGATGGTATACCTTGATCCCTCTCGACTTTGCCTCGTCAGCAAGAGGAGTGAGTTTGCGGATCGGAGACAGGGGGATTTCCTGTATCCTGTCAGAAATGTCTTTCATATGGCAGGCTATTTAGAGGTCCTTTTTGTTTTCGTCGGATTCCTTTGTTTCAGCGGTGTGGTCCGGTTTCACGGATTCCTTGGGCTTGTCGCCTTTCTTGTATTTGAACCGTCTGATTTTCATTGTCGCGGTCTTTTCAAAAGGCTCTTTCACCACCTCTACGGAATTGACTTTCGACGACTTGCTGACATGTCTGTTGACATAGTTGAGCACGGCCTGTTTCCTCGCTTCGAGCTTCTCGAAGAACTTGTCTTCTCCCTCCTGGTCCCAGTCGATGATGTTGTCGTTGAACTGGACGAGGGCTACAAGTCTGCCGTCCCTCTCCATCACGATGGATTCGTTCACCTCGTCCATGTCATTGATGACCTTTTCTATCTCCTCTGGATAGATGTTCTCTCCTGATGGCCCGATGATCATGTTGTTGAGCCTGCCCTTGATATAGTAGCGGCCTTTTTCATCCCGTATGGCGAGGTCGTTGGTGCGCAGCCATCCGTCGTCGGTAAACATTGTCCTTGTGCGTGCAGGGTCCTTGTAATATCCAAGCATTACATTGTCCCCCTTCACCTGGATTTCCCCTTCGCCTTTGGCGTTCACATCGTTGAGTCTGACTGTGACATTCCATGCCGCACCTCCTGTGGAGCCTATCTTGGTCTGCTTGGTGTTGGCAGTGCAGATCAGAGGGGCGCACTCGGTCATTCCGTAGCCTATGGCATAAGGGAATTTGGCCATCTTGAGGAACGACTCCACAGTCTCGTCGAGCTTGGCACCGCCTATTCCGAAGAATTTCAGCCTGCCGCCGAATGTGGCTTTCAGTTTCATTCCTATGAACCAGTACAGCAGCTTAGGCATTTTCTCTTTCATCCAGCTGAGAATGCGGCTGTGGGCGATGGTCGGCACAACGCTGTTCTTGTATATCTTCTCGATGACGAGAGGAACGGAAAGCATTATGGTAGGCTTTACCGTCTTGATGGCAGGGAGAAGTACCGACGGTGTAGGCGGTTTCTGGATGTAGTAGACGCAGGCTCCCACGAAAATAGGGTAGAGCACTCCGATGCTGAGTTCATAGGTATGCGGCATAGGCAGGATCGAGAGCCATTTGTCCTTCTCCGTACACTTGTGGGCATGGTATGAAATCTTGACATTGGTGATGAGGTTGCGGTGGCTGAGCATCACTCCCTTTGCGCTGCCTGTAGTCCCGGAAGTGTAGATGATGGTGGCCAGGTCGTCCGGGAGAGGGCTGATAACGCGCCCGTTGCATGTGTAGGACGAGTCATCCCTTTTTATTATCTCGAATTTTTCGATGTCGATGACCAGCACCATTTTGTCGATGCATTCCTGGCTGAGTTTTGGAAGCAGTCTCTGCGACACGAATATGGCCTTGCATTCTGAATGATTGAGGATATTCGTTATTTCTGTAGGGGAGGAGTCAGGAAGGATAGGAACGGAAATCCTGCCGAAAGGTACGAGTGAAAACATTGCGACAGTCCAGTTAGGCATGTTCTGGGAGAGGATAGCCACCCTGTCGCCTGCTCCGATCCCGTATCTGGAAAGTCTTGCCGAGATCTCGTCGCATTTCTTTCTGAAGCTGCCGTAGGTGTATCCCATGTCCGCACCGAGCATTTCGGACATCTTGTTCTTTTCGTAGAGCGTTGTGGAATAGTCGTACAGTTTAGCGAGAGTATCCACATATTTTTCTCGCAATTTCAGAATCTGACGCGATATTATATTCATTCCTTTGTGTGTGTAGAGGGTTATGAAAAGTCCTGGCGTTTGCCTGCAAAACAAATGCCGTCAGTGGGTGATGTAATCCTTGGGATATTTCCCGACGAGGTGGAGGCTTTCGTAAATCTCCTGGATGCGTGCCATATCTGCCTTGGCATCATCTGAAATCTCGAATTTCTGGTATATCCCGACCCGTTTTGTGCCCCAGTCGAAGTAAGAGATGTACACGGGCACTCCTGTCTCCTTGGCAATGATATGGAAGCCTGCCTTCCATCTTTTGACCGGTTTCCTTGTGCCTTCCGGGGCTATTGCAAGGTGGAATTTCTCCCTTTTCTCCATTTCGTGTATGACACTGAGCACGATGGATGACGGATTTTTCCTGTTCACGGGGATTCCTCCCATTTTTCGGATGACCCATCCGAGTACCGGCCATTTGAAGAACTCCTCCTTTACCATGCACAGGGCGTCACCGCCGACGGATTTATAGAAAAGGTATGAAACGACAAAGTCCCAGATAGAAGTGTGCGGCGCACCGAGGAGGATGCATTTGTCATCAGGGGCAGTGCCTCCGACAGGAGTCCATCCCCAGATTTTCAGCAGAAAGCCGCAAAATTTTCTCCACATATTGTCAAATATTTACATCTTCCAGCTCTTCCTCGCTGCGGAGATTGAGCCGGATGAACTGTTGTCTGTCTATAGTGTTTTTCCCCATGTAGAATTCGAGCAGTTCGGCAATGCTTTCTTCGTCATTGAGCTGGACAATGTCCAGCTTCATGTCATCCCCGATGAAATGTACGAATTCGTCAGACGAAATCTCTCCGAGACCTTTGAAGCGGGTGACTTCAATGCCCTTGCCGAGAGACTTGATGGCTGCCTCCTTCTCTTCTGAGGAATAGCAGTATCTCACCTCCTTCTTGTTGCGGACCCTGAAAAGCGGGGTCTGGAGGATGTACACATGTCCCCTGCGGACGAGTTCAGGGTAATACTTCAGGAAGAATGTCAGCACAAGGAGCCTGATGTGCATTCCGTCATCATCGGCATCCGTAGCCACTATTATGTTGTTGTACCGGAGATTGTCCATGTCCTCTTCCACCCCGAGGGCCGCTATAAGCAGGTTGAGCTCCTCATTCTCGGCGACTTTCTTGCGGCTTTCCTTGTAGGAGTTTATCGGCTTGCCGCGCAGGCTGAACACCGCCTGGTTCTCTGCATTCCTGACCTTCGTGATGGTTCCGCTTGCGGAGTCTCCTTCCGTGATGAATATGCTTGTCAGCTCTGTCTCGTGCTGCCTGTTCTTGGACAGCCTGTCGTTGTAGTGGATGCGGCAGTCACGGAGCTTCTTGTTGTATACGCTTGCCCTTCTTGTCCTTTCCCTCGTCTTTTTCTGGATGCCTGAAATCTCCTTCCT
>JADIMD010000106.1 GCA_017695015.1 Candidatus Cryptobacteroides faecigallinarum
CCAGATACAGCAATGCCATGAAGAATGACAGGATATCCCGGAACTTTACATATTCGGAGTTTGAGCGCAGCGACACTGCTGCCCTGCATGGAATAGACAACGCCATTCCGGATGACCGCATCAGGAGAGCGGTAAGGCTTCTTGTCGGGAATGTCCTCCAGCCTCTGCGTGATGCCATGCGGGTGCCGCTGCACATCAACAGCGGCTACCGCAGCTCCGCCCTGAACACGCTCTTGAGAGGAGCAAGGAACTCCCAGCACACAAAAGGCGAGGCCGCCGATATAGCCGCAGCGGACCCGCTCCTTCTGGCCCAGACGGTGATAAGAAACCGTCTGCCTTTCGACCAGATGATACTATATTCCACATTTGTCCACATCTCCCACAAGCCGGACGGCCCGCAGAGAGGGCAAATACTGTACGACAGCACATATAAAGAACACTATCCGGATACATTATGAAAGCGACCGTCACGACAATCCTGATTGCGGCACTGGCCGTCACAGTGCTGACCCTGTCAGTGGCCCTTGTCTCAGGACGCCGCTCCCGTGCAGGCTTCCCCATACCGGAAATAACGATGAGGTCCGACACCGTACTCGTACGCGACACCGTATTGATTGACCGCCCGGTTGAGGTAGAAAAAAGGATCATAGACACCATCCTTATCAGCACGGTACTGCCGGTGCCGGGAGACACCGTCCGCCTCACGGACACCGTATATGTACACCTTCCCGTAGAGCAGAAGCACTACAGCGCACCGGAATACGACGCATGGGTAAGCGGCTTCCGCCCGAGCCTTGACAGCTTGAAGCTCCACACCCAGTCCGCCCGGATAACCAACACCATCCCGATCCCGGCACCTCCAAAGCCCAGACGATGGGGCATAGGTATCCAAGTGGGCTACGGAATGACAACGGCACCAAGACCGGAGTTTCACCCGTATATCGGACTCGGCATCTCCTACAACTTTATCAGATTTTGACTGACATTGAACAAATGACCTCCCTGCCGATGCCCAGCAGGAAGGTCATTCATTTCCAAGACCGTCATCAGAAGCAATTTCATTTACCCGTTTTATGGAACTTGCCGGGAGCCATCCTCTCCAGCAGACCTGTCTCGCATAGTTTCTTTATGTATCGTTCCGCAGTCGCATCGGAAATATCAAGTGACTTTGCCGCCTCCAGATAGTCCTGCCTGCAGAAATCGGTTGCAAGACGGGCATAGAACAGATCCTGTCTCGCACTTCTGGCATTATGTAATGACGGGCCGGTCCCTGACGGAGGCAATTCCTTGAACACCTTTGCAGTATGCTCCAGCAACACCTTGACTATTTCCATTGTAACATTGAAGTCATCTTCCGTACAAATCCGGTTTTCTGTCATTTCCCCGTCATCCATAATCCGGAGGACAGACAGAATCATCATAATTCTGAAAGCCGTCAGTCCAAGTCTTCTGACAGATGCAATGATATCATCCCCGTATTTTCCGATATAATCGCGCTGCACTGCATCGAAGAAAGAATTGAATGCCTGCCCCTGTTCAGGAGTCAGCCGTATATGAATATTCCCAGAATCCCTTATCAAGATATAGAAATCAAAGAATTCCTTTCCCAGTCTCTGAAACACATCATCCGCCGTTCCGTCGGAACATTCAGCAAACACATCCTTCCACACCAGCTGCATACGCAGATAATAAAAAATGAACCGGCTGAAAAGACCGTTCTCGGCATCCGAAATCAAGTTTAATATCTGTTTGGGAGTGCCGGTAAGCAATACAGAAAGCCGTGGATTACGAAGTTCCACATATTCCCGATCCTTGCGCCTGACATACGAAATTGTCTCGTGATGGAAAGCCTTACGGAATCCGTCTGAATAGTTTCCATAATCTGATGACAGAGTATTTGCAAGAGTGTCACCCTCACTCTCGAACATCAGGCCCTTGCCGTCATTATCGTTCAGCACCTGATAAACAGCAGTTGCGGACGCATTCGCAGGAATGATCAGAACACGCAGCGGAGGCTCCTCAGGTTTTTCCATATTCGCCTTTTCCTTTTTGTTTGCGACATTATAACTCTGCATACGCTGCTTGTACTCGTCACGCTCCGCCTCATTTATCTGCCTCAACTGCTGATGAACAGGATCAACAAGGTTTCTGCACAGTCCGAGCCTTCCTTTGCCGGAAGAAGCCCTGGCGGTCACAAACAGAAATAGATTCGGGTACACTGTCCGTTTGTCATACACTCCGCTCACATTGGAAAGACAAGCGGAGATACAGGTCATAGCACCAAGAAGCAGAATATCCGCATCCTGCTCTGAAAAAGACTGATCAACAATCTTTTTCAAAAACCCTGGCAACCTGTCCGCCACAGAGTACGAAAAAGCGGGCAGCAATTCCTCATCATCCTCACTTTCCTCATTATCCTCAATACGGAGAGTTGACAAATGGCCTTTCCCATCCTCA
This sequence comes from Candidatus Cryptobacteroides faecigallinarum, assembly GCA_017695015.1. GTDB lineage: Bacteria > Bacteroidota > Bacteroidia > Bacteroidales > UBA932 > Cryptobacteroides > Cryptobacteroides faecigallinarum. The sequence goes on from JADIMD010000106.1 coordinate 2,458, forward strand.
TTTCCTCTCCGTGATGAAGATGAGGAAACTGAGGGATTTGAGGAAGTCGTTATACTGATGCCGCAGTCCTTCGCCCTCTTGAAGAAACTCTTTATTGTAATTCCGCTGCCGGAAGATTTCAGACAATGGTCATACTGTCTGTTCGTCTCTACCTCTGAATACTCTGCATTGAACCTGCTTACCCTATGGAAATAATCCCTGCCGCCTTCACCCATTTCAGAGGAAAGCGCAAACCCGATTTCCAGCCAATTCTTATATCCGTCGGTTATATCAACATTTGCAGCCTCGATCCTCTGTGTCACCGTTTCAATATCAGAATCTGCTGGTACGCAGACTGGCTTTCGCTCCTGTTTATCGGCTGGTTGACTCTCTTTTGATTTTTGAAGCCAGTACGCAGTATCAAACTTTTTACCCATCTATTCCAAAAATTTAGTGTTAATGAACGCAAACGGATCATAGGGGAGGAAACACGCCCTCGAAATATCCTTGCCGCTTGCATCGATGTTTATAGAATATGTCGCACGGATATATGACTCCACAGCTCTGAAATAATCGCCGTGTGGCATTTCCGCAACATTTATGGGGATAACCCATTTCAATCCGTCGCCGGAAGGAGACCTGAAAAGCAATTGCGTATCGAAATACTCGTCATCAAGCAGAGCTCTGAACAGCTCTTCCAAATTGGATACGTGATCGAAGTCGATGCACAGATAACCGCTGTGCTCAATCAGAGCGGAATTTGATCTGCTTCTGAAAGTTCCGGAAAAACAGCAGTAATCAAACCTCGCAGCCTTGAACCATTTGGCACGCTTCGGATCTGTCTTTGCAATGGAGCGCAATTCCTCAGTACGCTTTTTCGCAAAATTTCCCGTGATATAGTTATAAGCATCCCTGATAGTAATATCCTTGAACGGCCTTGCATTAGTGACAGGAGCCTTGAAAAAAGAGAACCTGATACAGTCAGTACTGGTGTTTCCGACACTCATGTTGGTTGTCTTGGGCGTATAGGCACAATATCCTTCTTCAAGATGCAGAAACATATCCCTATTAATCGCGTTAAGAAGTTCCTGACCGGCAAGACCATAATGTATTTGTGCAAAATCAAAGCAGCATCCGTCCGGAATGATTCCTGACGAGTCGGAATGACAGGCGAGTTCTTCTGAAACCTCCAGTTCAGGATGCAGTTTCTCGATCCATATATGCAAAGTCTTGGCATCTCCTGCAAAAGGATTGCGGCAGACACCGCAATCCCTCCCGGTTATGTGCATTACTGTTTCATCCGAATAATAAGCCCTGAGGATATACGCATATATGCCTGCACCGTACATTGTTTTCCTCAGAATATTCTCCCTACTTATCATCTTTCCTGTCTTTCTTGTTTTTCTTATTCCTCTCGTTCAGACCAAACAGATCGCTTTTGTGCTCCTGGAGCAGTTTGCGTAAGCCGACGGCAAAATCATCGTCGGAGTTGAGGATATACTCCTTCATAATATCCCCCAGTCTGCGCGGTTCACTCATTTCCTGGTCCTCCTCTCATTTACAAACCTTACGGCCTCTTCCTGCATCTCCTGCTCGGTCTTTCTTCTGCTGCTCATTATCCAGGCATCGATTTCCGACTTCCGGAACTGGAGTTTTTTCCCGGTCTTGTGATAAGGAATGCACCTTGCAGCCACCCAACTGTAAACAGTACACTCCGCCGGATGATCCGGAAGATACTCCCGCAGTTCCTTGGTGTTCATCCACCTGTCCTCACTCTGCTGCGGTGTGTTCTGAATGTGGGTCGTGATCACATCTTCAAGTTTCTCAACCCTCCCGATTAGATAAGACATTGCCTCAGGCAAAGTCTCGAAAGTAATGGCTTTATCCATATCTTTTCTTGCGAGGTTCCGCCTTTGTGAATATGATACTGCTCCCTCCGACGGACCTCCTGAAAGAGAAAGCCCCGACCCACATTCGTGAATCGGAGCTACAAAACAATAGGTAAATCAAGAGGTTATTCCTATACTACAATTGTAGTACAATATGATTTTATCTGATTTTGCCGATTTAGTCATCTCTAATCTTTATCCGCTCGCTGGCAGCCCTCATTTTCTCGTCCACGATGTCGGCATATATCTGCGTTGTTCCGACATTTTTATGTGTCAGAAGGTGCTGTACAGTATAGATGTCCGTGCCCTGCGCAACCTGGAGCGTAGCAAAAGTGTGTCTGAAGCAATGGAAAGTTATGTGTTTTTCTATGCCTGCGGCCTTGATCCACTTTTCTAAAGGCTTTTGCATTTGGTGTTTTTTCAATCCTTTGAAAACAAGCCCGCTACTGAATTCCCCGCAAAACGAGAGAGCCTCATCAGAAAGAGGCAACGTAGCTTCAGTATCCGTTTTCTCTGTACGTAAGCGCATACACCAGGCACCGTCGGCGTTCTTGACGATATTCTTCCATTCCAGCGCAAGCACATCACTTGCCCTGAGCCCCGTCAGACAACTGAACAGAGATGCGTTCTTCAGTACAGGAATATCACAGGGGGTCTCTGCGAGCCGTCTAAGCTCTTCAAGCGTAAGATATTCGCGCCTTGTCTCGACAGTATCTATGCGGTCAAGATAGTCATTGATATTCTCTCCCAATATCTTCTCTTTGTAAGCAATTGCGAGAAGGCCTCTGAATGTGGACCAATATCCTGCCGCGGAATTCCTTGAAAGTGTCCTTTCAGGATGGGCAAGCTGTCTTGCTCCAAGAAGATATTCCCTGAAGCCTGAGCACATCCCTGCATTGAGGTCTCCTACCATACAATGACCGCCGACATAATTATAGAAGTGATCATACACTTTTGTCCACTTTTGATCATGGCTGTCCAGTTGATTGCGAAAATATGCAAGAAAATCCATCTTCAATTTGCTCCTGTCAAGAAAATCCAACTTGCCCCGTAATATCGACAACTCCCTTTCCGCACGTATCGCCTCGGCCTGCAGTAGTTTTTCTGTATTTACCGCCTTTTCAGCCCTTGTCTTTGGAGATTTAAGCAAATATATCCCGAGATATTCATGCCTGTGACATTTGTTGGTGCTGACATCCCGGATAGGAGGGTAGTAGTCCAGATACAATGTAATCTTCCCTGACGGTAACTCCCTTTTTCTCAATGATACCTTAACGCACTTCATAGCATTATTTCTTAAAATGTGCATCAACTTCCTTCCGGTTTACATAGACAAAGTTTCCTACCTTCATCTTGCTTATCTTGAATTGCGCGATCTTGCCATACACATGACCGCGTGACAGATGGTACTTCTCCATAATCTCCGCAATTGTATAATTTTCTGTCATGAGTTCCGCGTTGGTTCCTCTGGCCTTATCCCAATCATCTTTTGAAATCAAGACTATCTTTCCCTGCCTTTTGCGCGGTATGCAATGATCCTTGCAGAAATCATAAATGGTGTTTGCGGCCAAGCCGGTGATAGACTGCAGTACATCAACAGTATACCAGTCTTTTATACTGTCTATCTTTTTGTTTTCGTATATCTTCTTCACCTTGTTAAGAGGAAAATATGCCTTACCGTTTACAAGAACGGACTTGACTTTCTCTGCTTTCATCCTTTTGTAGAGTCCCGTTTCGGAAATACCGTACTTGGCAAGAACATCCACCTTGCTGATAAGTTCACAGTTCGATGGTACAACATCGACTGGCTTCCGCTGCAAGACAGCGCTCCCCAAACCGGAAGAGGAAAGAATACTTGAAACTTTAACCCGCACAATACGGTTGCTGAACCGGACAGCCTCCAGCCTTCCGTCCGCAATCATCTTATAGACCGTAGGCCGCGACACGCCTATCAAAGTAGCCATGTCAGTTATGCTCAAGTACTCTTGTGACACCAGATTTTTCTTTCTTACCTCTGCAACTTCCTTCTGTTGCACCATAACCCGTTCCGTTCGTTCTCTCTCTTTAGCTGCTCTTTTCATACAACGACTGGAGCAATACTTTTCCCTGGAAGAACCGGATTTAAACACTGCACCGCAATATTGGCATATCTTGGTATAGACCATTGACTCCATAAACATCTCCAGCATTTAGCACAAAAAATTCGTAAAATAATGTTAAAATGTGTAAATTAATGTAAAGTCAAAACTAAACATCGGTAACATAACATCACTTGAACCACACTTGGTTCAAATGTGGTTCAAAAATAGTATAAAAAACGATAGAAAACAAAAGATAATTCAATAATCTCTAGAATAAAATTATTTGGAAATTAATAAATTATCCCTAATTTCCACTACTTGTCAATCGTTAAAAATACCCACTTATTTTCCTATGCAGAAAAAACGTCCAGGAAACGACATCCTCGTCCAGATC
>JADIMD010000107.1 GCA_017695015.1 Candidatus Cryptobacteroides faecigallinarum
GCTTAACATTCGCCGGGATGTGGATGACATCGCCCGGAAATATCTGTACTGCAGGCTTGCCTTCTTCCTGATACCAGCCCTTGCCGGCCACGCAGACAAGCATCTGTCCACCGCCTTTGGTGGCATGGTGGATGTGCCAGTTGTTACGGCATCCCGGCTCGAAAGTCACATTGCTGAAAGGTATCTGCTCCTTGGATATCGGTGCAAGGTAACTGTTGCCTATGAAATATTTTGCGTATGCGGTGTTCGGTTCTCCGATCGGGAATATCATTTCCTTCTGAAATGCCTCCCTGCCGTCCGCGCCGGCGTTTCCTGTAACTTTTTCCTGTGCCATAATTCCTTGAATATTGGTCATTGTTGCTATCAATAGTAAAAACAGTATCTTTTTCATGTGTCGAGTATTTAAAAGTTATAACCGTCAATCCAATCTCACCAATTCGTACTGCTGGCTGCCAAGTCCTATCTGCTCGGCATAGTCAAGTGTGTGCATTCCCTGACGGGAATCTATGCGTTCTATCAGATGGATCTTGCCATGGTCTTCTGATGAACGCACAAGGTCTGTGCAGGCCTTGTCCAATGCGACAGGGTCAAGCGAGGCAAGAATACCTATGTCTCCCATTTGTGGGTCGGCAGGCGATGAATCACAGTCGCAATCCACGGAAAGGTTGTTGGCAACGCTGATATAGAGGATGTTGTCCCCACAATGGTCAGCCACGGCTTTGGCGGCTTCCGCCATTGTTTCGAGAAAATCTTCCTGGGAAGGATTGCCCCAGCTCGTGGTGCTTGTTCCTCCTGAATGTATCCAGCGTTTGCCGTTTGCGGAAGCGATGCCGATGGAAATGTTCTTTATCGCACCTCCAAATCCAGCCATCGCATGACCTTTGAAATGGGACAGGACGACCGTGAAATCATAGTCCGTATAGTGCGAACCTACGATGTCATAGTCTATGTGCCGTCCGCCTTCCACCGGGAGCCGGGTTTCCCCTTCGGCATCCATAATGTCCACTTCTGCAATGGCGGTGAAACCGTGCTCCTCGGCGGCTTGGAGATGGGCGGCAGTGTTAGAGCGACCGCCTCCGTATGCAGTGTTGCACTCTACGATAGTTCCGTTCACTTCCTGTACGAGGTCTTTAATCAATGATGGCTGAAGGAAGTTGTGTCCGCCCGGTTCTCCTGTAGAGAGTTTCACTGCTACTTTTCCTGTAGCTTCACGCCCCAAAGCCTCATAAACAGCCAAAAGTCCCTCCGGCGAAATATCGCTCGTAATATATACTGTGGATTTGACTCCCGTTTCAGGATTTTGCGGAACAGAAGATTCCAGATTGTTTTCTTCTCTACAACCTCCATTTGAGCAGGCAAACAATGAAAACGACATGGTTACAGCCATAGCCGTCAGAAATAATTTCAAGTTTTTCATTTTATCTTCAATTTTTAATATTTTAATTCTTGTCAAGCAGCACCTTATGCCGATATTATCCAACTCACGGTTTCACATTTTCAGGTCCCCTATTTCATTTTAATTATTATGTTTATTCCCCACTAAAATGCAACCATACCGAACTTTTATAGTCCAGTTATATAAGGGAGATTCTTGCGGATAATCATCTTAATTGTTATTATGTTACTCCATAAAGTTGTTGATCCGGTTGGTTGGGTTGAGCGGCGTTTGGTCTGACAACACCAATGACTTGACCATGTGCAGCGTCCCCTGTTTGTATTTCTGGAAATGCGCGGAAGCAATGTGTTTGTCGTATGCCTCCTTGCTGGTGTAGGTTTCGAGAATGGTTATCTTGCATGGGTTCTCCTTTTCGCCGACGGCATACATGGTCAGTACGCCCGGTTCGGTGCGCAGGGAGATTTCACCTACCTCGGTCACATATTCTATATATTCATCGAGGTACTGCGGATAGACTTCGATTTTCGACAGACGCACGATGCCATCGGCTGACAGCCCAGGCCAATGCGTAGCCGGACGCCTGTTTCAGAAAATTCCTTCGGTCCATTATCTCCTGTTTTATCACTTTGCAAAAGTACGGGAGAATCGGAGCAATATCTGTAACGATAACTCGGAAGAATGTAACTGTTTTACTGAAACCGCACGTTCACGCGAATCCGGAACGGTGTACAAAGAGATTATTTCTTCATCCTCAGAATAGGAAACGGATTGCCCTGATCATCAGTGGCGTCCCGGTGGAATGTCCTGAAACCCATCCGTTCATAGAATTTGACGGCATCGGGATTCTGCTCATTGACATCGACATACTCCACATTCAAGTCGCGGAAAGCAAGCTCCACGAATATCTTTCCCAGCCCCTTGCGGAAATAGTCAGGATGCAGGAAAAGCATCTCTATCTTGCGCTCCTGCACACCCATGAAACCGACCGGTCGCGGTCCATCCTGCATCACCCACAGCGTCTCAATCTGCCGGAGTGCTTCTCTGCTTTTTCTTAATCGATGTAATGTCAATCGCCATTTTGTTTCATTTCTACAAAAGTAAAGAAAATTTTTCCGTAAGTTTGCAGGCAAAATTTTTAAAGATGAAAATTCTCGTAACGAATGATGACGGATACCAGGCAAAAGGTATCAATATACTTGCGGAAATGATGAGGCAGTTCGGGGATGTGACCGTAGTGGCTCCGAAAACACATCAGTCAGGAATGTCAATGGCGGTATCCTTGGGTCTGAAACCCATAAGATACAAGGCAGTCAGGCACGAAGACGCAAGCTCAGACGGGCAAAAGGGAAGCCTTGACATAGCATATCTCGATGCTACGCCGGCAAGCTGCGTGAAATTCGCCCTCGACATCCTTTACACTGACTATCTGCCAGATGTGGTCGTGTCAGGAATCAACCATGGCTCCAACGCAGCCTCCGCATCATGCTACTCCGGCACTCTCGGAGCAGCCCAGGAAGGGGCATTGAACGGAATACCTGCAATCGGAGTATCCCTTGACAGCATCAACCCTGACGCAGACTTTTCAGCCGTAGAGCAATATTTCCCTGCCATTTTCAAAAAAATAATGGAAATCGCAGCAGTCGGGAAAACAAGGAGAAATGAAATCCAGCTGAAAGAGAAAAACGGAATCTATTACAATGTGAATTTCCCTGACCTCCCGGCAGACAAGCTGAAAGGGACAAGGGCAGGATATCAGGGAGACGGTCACTGGGTCAAGGAATTCATCGGCTGGGACCCTGATTTCTACATCCGCCACGGTGTGACTCCGGAACTGCTCGGTCAAGTATCAACCCCTGAATGTGAAGAAGGGGAAAAACTGTATATGATGGCCGGAACATTCATAGACGATTCGAAAGACGAGCCACGCGCCGATCACCACATAATGCAAGACGGTTACATATCAATAGTGGCACATAACATAGACACTACGGATTACGATGCCGTAGCAGCACTTGACAAACTCGGATTCGACACTGAATTCCAACACAAATGAAATACTATATCATAGCAGGAGAAGCATCAGGCGATCTGCACGGATCGAACCTGATGCACGGGTTGTATGCCAAGGACCCTGATGCAGAGATCCGTTTCTGGGGCGGGGACCTCATGAAAGCCGTATTCGACGCGAATGACAAAGTGACAGCGCAGACAGGAGCGGATTCAGAAAGATACGGAGGGCTGGTCCGTCATTACAAGGAAGGCGCAGTCATGGGATTCTGGGAGGTAATCCGCAAAGGAGGCAGGCTTCTGCAGAATGTGAGTGACTGCAAGGAGGACATCCTGTCCCACCGTCCCGATGTCGTCATCCTCATAGACTATCCCGGATTCAACTTCAAGATAGCCGAATTCGCACACAAGCACGGGATCAAAGTGTTCTACTATATCGCTCCCAAGGTATGGGCATCCAGGGAGGGCAGAATCCGAAAGCTCAAGCAATTTGTAGACAAGCTGTTCATCGTGTTCCCATTCGAGATTCATTACTTCAGAGGCAAGGGAGTTGATTTCATATACAGGGGCAATCCATTGGTGGACGCAGTAGACAACTCCCCTGCAGTCAAAGAGACAAGGGAGGATTTCATCAGGCGCAATTCTTTAGAGGACAAACCTGTCATAGCAATGCTTGCAGGGTCGCGCAAGCCCGAAATCTCATCCATGATGCCTGTCCTGACAGAATTTGCAAGGAAGATGCATGCCCTGCCGCAATATTCAGGTTATCAATTCCTGATAGCAGGCGCTCCAGCTCGATCGATCGAAGACTACTCTCCATGGCTCAACCCATCCGAAGATTATATAAAGGTGCTTTTCGGAGAGACACAGTCCATTATCAGACACGCAGAAGCCGCCGTAGTAAACTCCGGCACAGCATCTCTTGAGACTGTCCTGTTCAATGTACCTCAGGTCGTCGGATACAAGGTCAACCGACTGACTTACATTGTCGGCAAACACATCATCAAAATCCGTTACATCAGCCTCGGCAACCTTTGCATAGACAGGCTTGCATTCAAGGAACTTATCCAGGACGAATGCAATGCTGATGAAATACTGAAAGAAGTCCGCTCCCTGATCGAAGACAAGGACTACAGAGATAAGATGCTTTCTGACTATGCTGAGATACGCCAGCTGCTCGGAGGCACAGGAGCATCACAATCCGTAGCGGAAGCCATGGTCGACATCCTGTCCCATACCAGCAGCCCCAGATCCTGACTTTCATCCCGATAAATGCGACCGTGTCCACAAAACACCCACTTTTTGTGGACGATATCCCGATAAATGCGACCATGTCCACAAAACACCCACTTTTTGTGGACGACGGTCCCCTGGCTATACCCTGAACACTTCGCTGAGGGTAGGATGTGCGTGGATTATCGAGCTGAGATCCTCAATGGTGGACTTCCTGCATATTAGAACCGTCATCTCCGCTATCAGATCAGCCGCATGAGGGCCGAACATATGGCAGCCGAGTATCTGGCCGTCTTTATACCCGGTCCCATCTCCATCAGAGACAACTATCTTCACGAAGCCGTCAGTCTGTCCAAGGGCTACAGCCTTGCCGTTGGCACGGAAGAAAGATTTGACTGCCTTGCACGCAATCCCCTTTCCTTTGCATTCCTCCTCTGTCATCCCGACAGAAGCCGCTTCAGGCATCGTGAAGACAGCGGACGGAACTATGGAAAGGTCAATGCCGTCACTCTGTCCGCATATGTGATTCAATGCCCTTAGTCCTTGATAGACAGCAGCGTGTGCAAGCATCATCTTGCCGGTAACATCACCTATTGCATAGATTGAAGTACAGGTTGTCTGCATATTGTCATCCACAGCTATCCCTTTCGGAGAGTATTCCACGCCAGCATTTTCAAGCCCGAGACCATCCACAACAGGTCTGCGTCCGACAGCCACCAGGACTCTTTCCGCAACGAGTTCCTCTTTTTTCCCTTTGAATTCATATTCCACTCTGTAGCTCTGTCCGCGCCCGTAGGCTTCATCACCGACACTTACAGACTGGACTGCAGCTGATGTGACAATCTCGATTCCCCGTTTGGAAAGGCTCTGTTTAAGGCGCTTGGCGAGGTCAGAGTCGAAGCGGGGCAGGATCTGTCCACAATATTCAAGGACGGTCACCCTGCTTCCGAAACTGCTGAACACCGAAGCGAACTCGAGACCTATCACTCCTGCACCAATAACGCACAGACTTGAAGGGACATGGTCGATGTCAAGCATTTCGCGTGAAGACAGAAGCCCCGGGAGGTCTCCTCCCTGCACATTCAGAGAGGCAGAAGAAGAACCGGTCGCCACTATGATATAATCAGACACATACTCATTTCCGTCCACTTCCACAGTATGGGCATCCTTGATCACAGCCCTGCCATGCAACAGAGTTATCAGCTTATAATCCAACAAAGTCTCCACTCCAGAACGCAGCTGTTCCACCACTTCTGATTTCCTTTGCCTGACCTTGCCGAAATCAATCTTGGACATTTCTTCTGTACCGCTGCAAGCAATGACTCCGAAATCGCTGGCAGACCGCATTTCCTCCAGGACTTCCGCACTTCTGCACATCACTTTGGTAGGGATACAACCTTCATTAAGACATGTCCCTCCGACATTCCCCTTTTCAACCAGGACGACCTCTATTCCCCTTTTGGCTGCCTCCAATGCGGTCTCATATCCGCCGGGACCTGCTCCGATTATTATTATTTTCATAAACAGTTCACCTATACAACGAAACAATGGTTATCAGCTGGCGGACGGGGCAACCATATCCTGATACTTCAGCACAGGATGACGGGCAGCCTCTGTCTCATCGGGACGCCGCACTGGAGTATTGTGAGGCGCTGACTTGACTGTATCAGACTTGACTGATGCCTCATGCGCAATCTTCCTCATCACATCTATGAATGCATCGAGGGTTTCCTTGCTTTCCGTCTCTGTCGGCTCAATCATGATCGACTGGTGGAAAAGCAGAGGGAAATAGACGGTAGGCGCGTGGAATCCATAGTCGAGAAGCCGCTTGGCCACATCGAGGGTTGTCACACCTGTACTCTGGTCAGCAAGTCCGTCAAACACGAATTCATGTTTGCATACAGACTGTATCGGGAGTCTGTAGCAGTCTTTCAGGCTTTCCTTGATATAGTTGGCATTCAGGGTTGCAAGAGGACCTGCCATCCTGATATTCTGCTTCCCGAGCATCAGGATATAGGCATATGCTTTCATCAGGACGCTGAAATTGCCCATGAAACCTGATATCCTGCCTGCATTCTCTTCCGGGGTCTGCCCGTCAATGCGAGGAAGAGGCAGATACGGGAGAAGATGAGCGGCGACACCCACAGGGCCAGCTCCGGGACCTCCGCCACCATGAGGGGTAGAGAAAGTCTTGTGAAGGTTCAAATGTATTATATCAAAGCCCATGTCACCCGGACGGACTGTGCCGAGCAAAGGATTCATATTCGCCCCATCATAATAGAGCAGCCCACCGCAGCCGTGTACGAGTTCCGCAATCTCTTCTATCCTGGTTTCGAACAGGCCGAGAGTATTCGGATTGGTCATCATTATTCCGGCTACAGAGCTGTCGAGCAAGGTTTTCAGATGGTCCACATCTATCGTTCCGTCTGGAAGTGACTTCACCTGCACCACTTCGAGGCCGCAGACCGCAGCACTTGCGGGATTCGTCCCGTGGGCACTGTCTGGCACGATGATTTTAGTACGGGCGTCGTCTCCTCTGCAGATATGGTAACGCCGCATTATCATAAGCCCCGTGAGCTCGCCATGGGCACCTGCAAACGGGTTAAGGGTAAAGCCAGCCATGCCTGTTATCGCAGAGAGGGCAGAAGACAGGTCATTGTAAAGCTTCATCACTCCAGGGACAGTGGAACGGGGCTGAAGAGGATGGATTCCCTTGAATCCAGACATCCCGGCAATATCCTCGTTGATCTTGGGATTGTATTTCATGGTACAGCTCCCGAGCGGATAGAATCCCGTATCCACCCCGAAATTCATCTGGGAGAGATTGGTGTAATGTCTCACCACCTCCGGCTCGCTGACCTGGGGAAGCCCCGGGTCAGAGGTCCTTTTCAGACCGTCAGGGATTGAAGATGTGGTCTGCGTCCAGCCGGCATCAGGCAGGGAGTAGCCGCATCTGCCGTCTTTTGAAAGTTCGAATATCAGTTTATCGTAATATTTCATTTCCGTTGTTGTTTATGCATTTATCAGATCCTTCGCTACGCTCAGGATGACAGTAAAATGTTCAGGATGACAGTAAAATGTTCAGGATGACACCATAAAGTCTGTCATTCTGAGTGAAACGAAGAATCTGTTATCTCATTAAGTTTATGACATCCACAAGAGCATCGATCTCCTCCCTGGTCCGGCGTTCTGTCACACAGAAAGACACATAGCCCTCCTCAGTCTGCAGAGCCGCAAAGAAGCCGGCATCCATCAGCGCCTGCTGCAATGCCGGAATGTCAAGCGATGTCTTCATCACGAACTCCTTCAGGAAAGGCTTGTCGAACGCATCAGTGAATTTTCCTGTAGCAAGAAGCCTGTCATGGAGATAATGCGCCCCTCCATAGGAAAGGTCATTGACTTTCCTGAGCCCGTCAGGTCCCATAAGAGAGAGGTATACGGTCACGAAAAGAGCCATCAGAGACTGGTTGGAGCAGATGTTGCTCGTCGCCTTCTCCCTGCGGATATGCTGTTCGCGTGCCTGGAGGGTAAGGACAAACGAGCGTTTCCCGTCAGCATCTGTTGTAGCCCCCACTATTCTCCCCGGCAATTTGCGCATAAGGTCCTTGCGGCATGCAAGGAAGCCGGCATACGGTCCGCCGAAACTCAAAGGGATACCGAGAGTCTGTGCATCTCCGCATGCGATGTCTGCACCCCATTCTCCAGGAGTCTTCAGGACAGCAAGAGAGGATGGGTCACTGTATACGGCAAGCAATGCCCCGGCTGCATGTACTGCATCAGCATAGCCTGACAGGTCCTCGATGATTCCATAACGGTTAATTCCCGGGACAAGCACTCCTGCCACATCTCCTCCTGAAAGCTTTTCCACAAGATCTTCAAGGGATGTTTCCCCGTCCTTGACACACACGGTGTCCAGCTGTAACCCATGATAGCCGGCATATGTCCGCACCACATCCAGGACATTCGGCAGCAGCGAGGACGAAACCAGCACTCTCTTTCTTTTCTTTACAGAAGCAACGCACATCAGCATGGCTTCAGCCGCAGAAGTAGGGCCGTCATACATGGATGCATTGGCACAGTCCATCCCTGTCAGTCCGCACACCATGCTCTGGAACTCGAAGATATACCTCAATGTACCTTGCGAAATCTCAGCCTGATATGGAGTATAAGCAGTCAGGAATTCAGAACGGGAAACAATATATTCCACAGCCGAAGGGGTATAATGGTCATAAGCCCCTGCGCCGCAGAAAACTGTCAGCTTCGTATTTGACTTGTCAAGATCCTCGAAATATCTGCGGACTTCCATTTCGGTCATGGCATCAGGCAGATCATATTCCTTCCTGTAGATGAATTTCTCCGGCACATCCGCATAGAGGTCTTCAAGCGAAGAGACTCCGGTACGCTGAAGCATCTGCCTTATGTCGTCCGGAGTATGAGGGAAATATGCAAAAGCCATGGCTATTCCTTTTCGCAGAATGAAATATAGGCAGCCTCATCCATCAGATCCTCCAGTTCGGAAAGATCCGACATCTCCACCTTGATAATCCAGTTGGCATAAGGATCGACATTAAGCCTTTCAGGAGCATCTTCCAGATCGGAATTGATCTCAGTTACCTTACCTGAAACCGGAGAATAAAGGTCACTCGCAGCCTTTACGCTTTCCACAGCACCGAATTCCTCGCCCTTTACAACTTCATCACCTTCTTCCGGCATATCCACATATGAAAGGTTGCCAAGCGCATGCTGCGCATAATCAGTGATTCCAATGGTGGCGATATTGCCGTCGACACTTACCCATTCATGGGACTCGCTGTAACGGAGTCCTGCTACTGTCTTGCTCATCTGTTATCAGTTTAATTATGTTATACTATTTTTTATACCTGGTTTCATAGAAACGCTTCTTGCATACTGTTCCCGGGAAGACCTTTTTCCTGATATGGATGTCCAGCCGGGTGCCAAGGGCGGAATACTCTTTCGCAACCATGGCGAAACATACGCTCTTGTCGAGAGAAATGGAGCGATAGCCTGTAGTGACTTCCCCCACCTGCACTCCGTCCGCTTCCACAGGATAGCCAGCCCTCGGGATGGCCTTGTCATCGAGTTCGATACCGACTATTTTTCTGGTCAGACCGGCCGCTTTCTGCTGCACAAGGGCTTCCTTTCCGATGAATTCCGGCTTGTCCAGCTTGACAAATATTCCCAGTCCAGCTTCGAGAGGAGTGATGTCATCCGCAAGTTCATGACCGTACAGAGGAAGTCCCGCTTCAAATCGCAGGGTATCGCGGCATCCGAGACCACAAGGCATCACCCCTGCCCCGATCAGGATATCCCATATGGAGCAGATGACATCATCGGAAGAATAAAGCTCGAAACCGTCTTCTCCTGTATAACCTGTTCTGCTGACTATCAAACGCTTGCCATTCCACTGCATTTCACAGTAAGTATAGAATGTCAGCGAAGCCGCAGCATCGAGATGCAGGACATCTGTCATGACCTTCTCTGCCTCAGGACCTTGCAGAGCTATTTCACCCCATGAGAAAGATCCGTTCTGCACAGTCACATCATAGCCTTCTGCATTTGTCTGAAGCCATCCGAAATCCTTGGCTATATTGGCGGCATTGACCACAAGAAGATAATGGTCAGGCTCGAATTCCTTATAGACAAGGAGATCATCCACGACACCGCCCTGAGGATTGAGCAGCATTCCGTACAGGACCTTGCCTGACGGAATCCCTGACACATCGTTGCTGAACACATGGTTCACAAACTTTTCCGCATCCTTTCCGCTCACGAATATCTCTCCCATATGCGAGACATCGAACATCCCCACATGGTTGCGGACTGCATTATGTTCGTCGATGATAGAGGTGTACTGGATAGGCATGTCATACCCGGCGAACGGGCTCATCTGCCCCCCGGCAGCAATATGTCTGTCATACAGACATGTTTTCAACAGGTTATCTTCCATATCGGTCATTAAATTATGTGTCTATTTCTCATTTTCCTTTCCAAGAAGGAATGCCTTGTCGAGGTATTTTTCAGACAGCCCCGATATTTCCTGCATATTGTCATCTGTCAGCAGGATCGACCTGTCACAAAGGCGGTCTGCCAGCCAAGCTGACAAAGACTCCATATCCGACACTCCTTCATGCGCGACTGTCACTCCCAGCAAAGGACGGATATTGGCGACCCTCTGTCTCACGGAAGCCACGCCCTTGCTCCTCAGCTTCTCGGCAGAAGGTGTTATTGCGCAGCTCATGCTGTCTATATCGACATCGTACAAGAGGGTCCCATGCACAATGCCCGAGCCATGGAGAGAATAGAAGGCATTGCCCGAGACCTTGCTGTCCCCTACCATTATATCATTCCTTACAGAAGCCACGGCATCAAGTCCCAATGCGGCAAGAGACGATGTCATCAACTCCATATACCGTCCGAAGGCCTCCTCGGCGCTGATTCCGGGAGAGATGTACGATATCATCAGATTCCCGTGATCCGCATATACGCATCCTCCTCCGCTTTTGCGGCGGAACACCTGCACTCCGTGTTCCCTGCACCAGATGAGGTTGACTTCATCCGACATCACCTGGTTTCTTCCGAAAATGACAGTCGGAGCGACACTCCAGAAGAACAGTTTCTCCCCTGCACAGTCCATCCCTGCCACGAATTCCTCTGCAGCAAGATAAAAATTCAAGGGCATTTCCGCCCCGGAGGGAAAAAGTATCTGTGTCATGTCTCTAAATTCTCTCAAATTTAAGAAACTGTTTTGAAAACATTACAGAAATCGGAACATTTTATTGAAAAATGTTCCGATAAACTCCATAATAGTTATAAAATATCAGCCTGCTATGGTATCAATACACTCTCGGACCGAAAATCATCGTGCCTATCCTGACCATCGTAGACCCGTATTCCAAAGCAATCCTGTAATCTTCAGACATGCCGATAGAAAGTTCGCGAAAATCAGGGGAAAAGAATTCATCAAACAGATGCTTCAGCCTTGCAAAATCGCCCCTTACCACGGTCATGTCATCTGTAAATGTCGCCATTCCCATCAGTCCGCAGAACTTCACATTGGGATACTGGCGCTCCCCTGTCAGGACCTGCCTGATCTCCTCCTCTGAAAAGCCCTGCTTGGTCTGCTCCGCCGCCACATGGCATTCGAGCAGGACATTTATAACGCGAGCATTATCCTTTCCCCAGCGGTCAATAGCCTCCAGCAGATGCAGAGAATCGACAGACTGCACCAGCGACACATAAGGCAGCACCATCTTGAGCTTGTTGGTCTGCAGATGACCTATGAAATGCCACTCGATGTCAGGATAAAGGCTGTTGCCGTCGCTGTCACGCATTCCGTCAAGCTCCTTGACCTTCGCATAAAGCTCCTGCGGCCTGCTCTCGGCAAAAATCCTCTGTCCTGCGGAATAAGCCTCAATAATGGCATCCACAGGGTGGAATTTAGAGACTGCCGCCAGCTTGACATCTGACGGCAGCTCCATTTTCAATTTCTGTATAGTATCTCTGACACTCATCATATGATAGTCGCAAGGTGGCAGAACACTATCTTCTGCGCTTCTGCTGCTCCTTCAATGCCTTCTCCTGCATTTTCTGGGCTTCCTCAAGCCTCTGCTGCCATTTGCTCTTAGGAAGCGGCTTGCCTTCAGTGGCTGCAAGCTGGGCATGTATCTTCTTCTCGTCCACTACAAACCTGCGGACAAACCATGTCTGCAGCATCGTTATCAGGTTGGAGAGCAAATAATAGTAGCTCAAACCGCTGGACAGGTTGTTACAGATGAAAAGCATCATGATAGGCATGAGCCATACGCTCATGAACTTCATTCCTGCCATGTTCGGATCGTTCGACATCTGGCTTGAAGTCATCTTTGAATAGACAAACATCGAGATTGCCATCAGAAGAGCGAAGAGGGACACATGGTCTCCGTAAAGCGGAATCCTGAACGGAAGGTCGAGGATAGAGTCATATGCACTCAGGTCATCAGCCCAGAGGAAACTCTGCTGACGGAGCTCGATGGACGCCGGGAAGAAACGGAACATCGCAAAGAGAATCGGGAACTGGAGAAGCATAGGAAGACATCCTCCCATAGGATTGATGCCGGCCCTCTTGTAGAGGTTCATCATCGCCTGCTGCTTCTTCATGGCATCCTCCTGCTTAGGGTATTTCTCGTTGAGCTTGTCCACTTCAGGACGGATGACATTCATCTTTGCCGACGAGATATAAGACTTGATTGTCAGCGGAGACACCACGAGCTTTATCAGGATTGTCATCAGAAGAATGATGATACCGTAGCTGCTGATGAACTTTCCGAAAAAGTCAAAACAAGGTATAATCGCTATCCTGCTTATCCACCCCACAAGCCAGCCGCCGAGAGGAATGATCTTCTCATATTTCTGGTCGTAGCTCTTGAGGGTCTTGAAGTCGTTCGGTCCGAAATAGAACTCGAACGGGACCGTAACCTTGGATGAATTGACATCCAGGTCGCAGCGCATGCTTGCAGAACATGCCATCAAATCCCTCTGAGGGTCGTCCTCCTCGAAGAATTTCACTTTGAGATCAGTAGAGGCGAAATCATTTTCAGCCCTCATGATGGCAGAAAAGAACTGCTGCTGGAAAGCGAACCAGCTGACCCTTGCATCGAGACGCTTGTCCGCATCCCTTCCACGGCCGATGTCATGGACTTTCTTGTCGTCAGGGAAACGGTAGTTGAGTTTTGAATACTGGAGCTCATTGTTGTATCCTTTTTCAAGACGGGGGATCACCACGCTCCAGTCGATGTCGAACATTGTCACATTCCTCGGAATCACCTCTTCCATTCCCACGAAAGAAAGTTCATTCCTCACCATATAGCTTCCCGGCTGAAGGGTGTATTTCTGCTCTATGTACCCGCCATTGGCGAAAGGAAGCCTCATGACAAGGGTTGAATCCGTGCTTTCTGTAACATCGAACACGAAATTCTTCGTATTGATGCTTTCCCTTGCATAGACAGTGACACCGTACTCGCTCATATCCGGCTTGATCAGATACAGCGCAGTGCTGTCGTATGTCATATAATCCTTGATCATCACCGAATAAGGCTGTGCGCCCTTGGTGGTGAAAGTGACCTCAACCTTGTCATTGGACAGGACATGCATGGATGCATCGGCATTGCTCGCCACATTCAGCGATGAATCCTTATATATAGGTCTGGCCGTATGCCCCGGAGCGACCGCGCTGGCAGATGTCCCCAAGGAATCCGCCGCGTACAGTTCAGGATGCTCCGCCCTGTATATGGAATCCGCGCGCATCTGCTCCTGCATCTGGACCAATGCCAGAGAATCGAGCTGTGCCTGATATTCCGCCTGTTTCCTGTATTGTCTTGACTGGTACCACGAGAATCCGAAAAGGATTACTCCTATCAGTATAAAACCGATTACTGAATTCTTATTCATCTCTTGTTGCTGTTATTCCTCCTCATCAATGGACCTTATCTTGTTTTCAAGGACCTTCAACTCTTTCTTCGACTGCTCAATCCTCTCCTGCATCTGTCTGATGAGAGGTTCAGAGTTCTTGGACATGGCAAAGAACCCGATATTGTTCTCATATGTGACTATATCCTGTTCGAGCTGGCTGTATTTCTGGATCAGTCGCTCCTTCTCGCTCTTAGGGGCTTTCGCATAATGCGACTTGCGCACCTTGGACGCATCAGGGAACTTCCTGTTCACTGCCTCCTTATATGCCTGGGCGATATTGTCCTTCTCCTTGAACGGCACAAAGCCTATCTCCTGCCATCTCTGCATGAATGCTTCGAGAGCCTCATGATCCTTGGCCTCGTCTCCCGTCAGCTGATATGCATCTATTTCCGCAACCAGCTTCTGCTTTGCCTTGAGATTGCCGTAGAAGTTGTTCTCCGGCTTCGCGTTCTTGTCCCTTTCATTGAAGAATTCATCGCATGCTGCACGGAAACGCTTCCAAAGCTGCTCCGACTTCTTGCGCGGCACTGCGCCTATTTCTTTCCACTGTTTCTGGAGATTTATGAACTGGTCTGTCGCCTTCTTCCATTCCGTGCTGGTCTTGAGGGCCTCTGCCGCCTCGCAGAGGGATATCTTCTTCTCAAGATTGGCATTCATGCTGTCCTTGTATTCGGTGTAGAACTCCCTTTTCCTGCCATAGAACTTGTCGCATGCCGCGCGGAACCTGTCGTAAATCTTCTGGTTCTCCTTCCTTGTGGCAAACCCGATGGTCCTCCACTGCTTCTGGATTTCCTCTATTTCCTTTGACAGGGCATTCCAGTCTGCAGAATTTTTGATTTCCCTGCCGGCTATCTCCTCGACTTTCTCGCAGAGGGCAGTCTTGGCAGCAAGATTCTCGGTCTGCTGCTCCTTGAGGCCCTCGAAATATGCCTGATATTTCTTGTTGATCACAGCCGTTGCTGCCTTGAAACGGTCCCAGATCTCTTCCCTGAACTGCTTGGCTACAGGCCCATATTCCTTCCACTGCTCATGGAGTTTCTGGAGCTCCTTGAAAGCCTCGACTATATTCTCGTTCCCGGCCAGCTTCTCGGCCATTTCGCAGAACTTCTCCTTCGCCTCAAGGTTCTTCTTGAAATCCAGGTCACGCAACTCCCTGTTGATCTTGACCATGTCATAGAACTGTTCGACATAGAGCTGGTAGGTATCGTTGATGTTCCTGTAATTCTGCACAGGCACAGGCCCGATAGCTCTCCAGCGATCCTGTATCTCCCTGAACGCAGGGAAAGTGGCATTCACATCCTCCTGTTTTTCCAGAAGGGCCTTCAGATCGGCAATCACCGCCTCCTTCTTCACGAGGTTCTCTTCCCTTTCCTTTTCCTGACGGGCATTGTATTCAGCCCTTTCTTTCTTGTATGTATTGTAATATGCCTTGAAACCGTTCTCTATCTCTGTAAAGGCATCTTCTGAAACTGCATCTCCTGCCTCGGCCTTTTCCTTTGTCAGCCTTTTATAGAAAGCTGTCTTGATAGCTTCGGCTTCCTTGTTCAGCTTCATCCTGTCCTCATTCTTTCCGAGTTCTTCAAACAGGGCCACAAGCTCCGACAGAGTCTTTTCCGAATAATTCACGGCAGCGGCAGACTCTTCAGGCGCATTTTCCATTAAGGCAGTTTCTTCTGTCACTTCAGGTACATCAGCAACATCACGGATAATCTCATCACTCATAGTCTTGGAGTTCATTGATGGTTCATAAATATTCCAACTTGCAAATATATGATTTTTTCGCGAATTTTTGATAAAATGCTAATTTTGCAGCGTCAAAAAGTATCTCGGAGACTTGATTGCTCCTGACAGGAATAAAAACATTTGCAATGAGAATTGATATAATAACCGTTGTGCCGGAACTGCTGGAAAGTCCGCTGAGCCATTCCATCGTCGGCCGTGCCATCAAAAAGGGACTCGTGGAAATCAATGTACACAACCTTAGGGAATACGGGAAAGGTCCAAGACAGCAGGTAGATGACTACAGCTATGGAGGGGATGCCGGCATGGTCATGATGGTGGAGCCGATCTACAGGATGATCGAACAGCTGAAATCCGAAAGGGAATATGACGAAATCATTTACATGTCCCCGGACGGGGAGACATTCAGCCAGGGCATTGCCAACGAGCTGTCACTCAAAGAGAATATCATCATACTCTGCGGCCATTACAAAGGCGTGGACCAGAGAGTGAGAGACCACCTGATCACACGCGAGATCACTGTCGGTGACTATGTTCTGAGCGGAGGGGAAATCCCGGCCGCCATCATTGCCGATGCCGTGGTAAGGCTGATTCCCGGAGCAATCACTGACGAGACTTCCGCCCTGAGCGACTGCTATCAGGACGGGCTCCTCTCCGCCCCCATCTACACGAGACCTGCTGAATTCAACGGCTGGAAGGTGCCTGAAGTGCTTCTGAGCGGCAATCCCAAGCTGATAAGGGAATGGCAGGACGAACAGGCTATTGAAAGAACTAAAAAATTAAGACCAAAACTTTTGTCAGAATAATTTGCTATTATAAAAAAGATGATTAAATTTGCAGAGTGTTACAACACAAGCACAATTTGATTATAATTTATAACCGATAGTTTAAGATTGAGTTAAACAATAGAAGATAAGTCTTACAACTAACCACTACTAATTATTTATCCAATCGGGATACACACTACTAACTAACCAGAAACGCCCCGCAGTGATGCAGGGCGTTTTCCATTGTAATAAGGTGTGTCAGAAGCGGTAAGACAGCTTGAACATGAAATTCAGAGGAGCCTGCGGATAGATCCACACATATGTGGTGACCTCATCGCTCCCGTCATACATTTCCCTGGAAGCTCCTCCGTCCGCATAGTACATATTGTTGAACAGGTTGTTGACATATGCGCCGAGACCGAGCACGCCTCCTTTCAGACGGAACTCATGAGTCAGGCTGAGATTGGACACGAAATATGCCGGGATGCAGCGGTCCGCACTGGAAGTGTTGTCCATATACTGCATGCCCACATATTTCCCGTTTATCGACAGGGTGGTGGTTTTCAGGGAATTGTTTGCCAATGTACGGAACGGAGTGAAGCTGAGCTGCACCATTCCTACCACCGAAGGAGACATGAGCATGTCCGTCTTCCCGCAGTCCTGCCTGAAATTGCGGAGGAAATTATAGTCGCTGTCATATACCGGAATGTATGCCACATAATCCTTGATCTTGTTGAGACTCAATGTGGTGTTGGCATCGATTCTCATCCATGGCAAGGCATCCCATGCCACGGCAAGTTCGATTCCTCTGCGGTATCCCCTGCCGGCGTTTTCCTTGATGGCATATCCAGAATCGCTAAGCCTGCCGGTCTCAAGGAGCATGTCGAAATATTCCATGAAATACAGGTTGGCAGAAGCAGTCACCTTAGGGGCGGAATAGGTGTATCCGAGCTCTACATCCACCATTTTTTCAGGTTTGAGCTCTTCCCTTTTCCCGTCACCGCCGTTCTGGTCTATAAGGTTGTTGGTGATGATGACATCCTTTATGTCGCTCCTGCCCGGTTCACGGTTGCCGAGTGCGGCTGACACATATGCCTTGTGGCGTCCTGCCCAGCTGAATGTAAGTCCTGCACGTGGATTGAAGAAATTCCATGATGTGCTGTAGTCGAGAGGGCTTCCGTCATCGTCAGGTCCGGCCATTTCCAGAGATACGCCCCTGTACTGCAGGTCAGCATATGCCGTCATCCATTCCACAGGGGAATATTCCGCCCTTGCAAACACATTGACCTCGTTTTTGAGACCGTTGTTGAGATACCAGGTGTGAGCAGCATTGTATGCGTCATAATCGAATCCTTCCGGCAGCCTGTTGCCCCAGAGCAGCTGGCCGATATGGTCTCCGTCATATCTGGAAAGATTGATTCCTCCGGTAAAGTTCATCTTATTGCCTGTGTAACGGACTTCGGAATTGAGCACAAGATAATAATTGTCCATAGCCTCCCTCTCGATGAAGTCCCCTTCTGTAGTCATGACAGGATTGTTGTCTCCGTCAAGGACAGGAGAACCTGTGGAAGGATCAAGCTGGGCATATGCCGGAGCGAATTCCTCGATGCCGAGCATTTTCTGGAGATTGTAATCCGACACCCCTTTCCCGGTCTCGTACTCTTCATAATAACCGTCACCCTTGGTGAAGTTGAATGTAGTGCTCCAGGTCACATTCTTAGGGAACTGGTGCGTATAGTTGAGCTGTAGGTGGTGCTGGGTGTAGTTGTCGGTCTGGTTGTCATAATAATGCACATTGCCGTAGATGTCGGTATACTCCCCTGCACTGTTGTAGCGGCGGTCTGTCTCATATGTCTCCAGATCTATTCCGTTCCATGTGATCCCAGTATGCTGGTCGCCCATCAGGTAGGTGAGTTTCAGCGAGTTGTTCCCCTTCATCCATCCTATGGCAGCATATGCGGACTGGACACGCGCCTTCGCATTCCTGATATACCCGTCCGTATATCCTCTCGAATAGGCAAGATCAAGGTAAAACCCGGATTTCGTCAGCCCTGTACCTGCCGCTACTGTGGCAGAAAAGGTGTTGTACGATCCATAGGAGATATCAAGGTTGGCATATGAATCCGTCCCGACCGATGCCGTGCTCATGTTCACGCTCGCACCGAACGCACCGGCACCGTTAGCCGATGTACCCAGACCTCTCTGGAGCTGCACTGAGCTCAGGATGTTGGTCAAGGCCGGGATATTCACCCAGAACACTTCCTGGGACTCCGCATCGTTGAGTGTGATGCCGTTGAGTGTGACATTGATCTGCGAGCCCTTGGTTCCCCTGATAGTCATCTTGGAATAACCGAGCCCCGTTCCTCCCTCATTCACGGCCACGACCGATGGCTGGAGACTGAGGGTCATAGGAAGAGAATTGATAGGATTGGTCCTGCGCATCTGCTCCTTGCCTACCATGGTGTAGGTTACAGGAGTGTTTTTACCTGCCCTGGAAGCAGACACGACCACACTGTCGAGACGATCTTTGAGTTCGATCTCGTCTTCATTTTCCGCAGCTGCTGCAGAAAACGGAATGAGCGCAACAAGCGCCGAATAAATAAAAAAACCTCGCATAAAATGATACATTATGCAAGGGGTGTACACAGAATGTACATGAGAAATCTGCTTCCCTACGCCGGTATTGACCGGATCAGGTTCAATGGGACTCTCTCAACTCCGCTTCAGCAGAGTACCCCCGCAATATTTTATGTAAACTGCTTCCGGATTCCCGGAAAACGGCGCAAATATACTTCAAATTATAATGCCGGCAAAATATTCTTCAGGACTATTTCGAGACCAGGCTGATCTCATAAAGCCTCGGCCAGTTCTTGCCGGTCAGATATATCTTTCCGCTCTGCCCGTCATACGCAATCCCGTTAAGGACATCTGTATCAGGTCCATGAAGCCGGGACGGAAGAAGGCCTGCAGCATCGACAGTAGCCTCAACATTCCCCGACTCAGGGTCAATGACAAGAATCAGGTCTGTCGTATACACATTCGCCCATATCTTGCCGTCGATATATTCCAGCTCGTTGAGCAGACGCATCGGTCTGCCGTTCATCCTGACAGTAAGACGCTTTTTCACAGAAAAACTGCCGTCCATGAAATACAGGGTAGCGGAACCGTCGCTCGCTATCAGGGACTCTCCGTCAGTCGTAAGCCCCCATCCCTGTCTCGGATATGAATATGTGGACTGGTACTTTAATGTGGCCGCATCATAGATAAAAGCCACCTTGGTGGTCCAGGTCAGCAGATACAGCTTCCCGTCAAGTATCGACGAGCCTTCAATGAAATATTTCCCGGCGAACTTGATCTCCTCGACAGGCTTTCCCGTCTCAAGGTCTACCTTCCTGAAGGTGGAGCCTCCGTAAGTGCCAGTGCTCTCATACAGCTGTCCGTCATGAAAGAACAGTCCCTGGGTATACGCCTTAGGGTCGTGATGGTACTCCTTCACCGCCACTGCCTTGTACTCCTTCACCCTGGCTGTGGCACATGCACAGAGGACAAGCCCTGCCAGGCAGCACAGGAGCATGGAAACTGTCTTATGGCAGATCGTCGGCATACGGATTCCCTTAATCTTTCTTCTCGTCCTTATGATGCTCTGCCCTGTATTTCATGGCAGCCTTCACAAAGGCCACAAAAATCGGCTGTGGGTGCTCCGGTGTACTCTTGAGCTCAGGATGGAACTGCACCCCGATAAAGAACGGATGCGACGGAAGCTCCACTATTTCCACAAGCCCTGTCTCAGGATTGCGTCCCGAAGCCTTCATCCCGGCCTTTTCAACCATAGGGAGATACTCGTTGTTGAACTCATATCTGTGGCGGTGACGCTCGGAGATAAGTTCCTTGCCATATATGCTGTATGCCAGCGACCCTTTCTCCAGCTTGCAGTCATATGCACCGAGACGCATTGTACCGCCTTTTATGGTGGTGCTCTTCTGGTCTTCCATCAGGTCTATGATAGGAGTGCTTGTAGCAGGGTTCACTTCCGTAGACACTGCATCCTTCAGACCGAGCACATCCCTCGCGAACTCGACCACGCACATCTGCATGCCGAGGCAGATTCCGAAGAACGGCACATTGTGCTCCCTTGCGTACTTTGTCGCTATAATCTTGCCTTCAAGTCCTCTCTCACCGAATCCGGGTGCAACAAGGATGGCATCCATATTCCCGAGCTTCTCCTCCACATTCTGCTCATTGAGGAACTCGCTGTGGACAGTATGCACATTCACCTTGCACTCGTTGGCCGCACCTGCATGAACGAATGACTCCAGAATGGATTTGTAGGCGTCCTGAAGCTCCACATACTTGCCGACAAGCGCGATATCCGTCTCATACTTAGGGTTGAAAAGCTTCTTGAGGAAGGCATTCCACCCTGTCAGGTCCGGCTCGGGCAGGTTTTCCATCTCGAAATGTTTGAGGACAAGCTGGTCGAGCTTCTCTTCCTTCATGTTGAGAGGCACCATATATATTGACGGTGCATCTATCGACTGGATCACATGTCCCGGCTTGACATTGCAGAACAAGGCTACTTTTCTCCTGATTTCAGGGGTAAGCGGCTGCTCAGTACGGCATACTATGATGTCAGGCTGCACTCCACTCTGCTGGAGCATCTGTACCGAATGCTGGGTAGGCTTGGTCTTGAGTTCCTTTGCCGCCTTGAGATAAGGGACAAGGGTAAGGTGTATTGTGACGCAGTCCTCCTCCGGGAGCTCCCACTGCAGCTGTCTCACAGCCTCGACAAACGGCTGGGACTCCATGTCGCCCACAGTTCCGCCAATCTCGGTGATGACCACATCGTAGTTGCCGCTCTTGCCGAGCAGAAGCATCCTTCTCTTGATCTCGTCCGTGATATGGGGCACGATCTGCACTGTCTTTCCGAGGTACGCCCCTTCCCTTTCCCTGCTGATGACAGTATGGTAGATCTTGCCTGTGGTGACATTGTTGGCCTTGGATGTATGTATCCCGAGGAACCTCTCGTAATGTCCGAGGTCGAGGTCGGTCTCCGCCCCGTCCTCTGTCACATAGCACTCCCCGTGCTCATACGGGTTGAGCGTGCCCGGATCGATATTGATGTAAGGATCGAATTTCTGAATTGTCACTCTTAGACCCCTGGCCTGAAGAAGCTTAGCCAGCGATGCCGAAATAATACCTTTTCCGAGGGATGATGCCACTCCTCCTGAAACGAATACATACTTAGCGTTCATACAAAGAATTTACCGTTATCAGGGGTACAAAAGTAGTCAAAAAAAATGATTTGAAAAATATTTATTACCTTTGCGCCAGGTTTTGACTAAATCCTTAACCAAAATGCACACATATATTATAATGATGATAGCGATGGCGCTGCTCGCAGTAGTGGTCTATATCGCCTTGTTCCATTTCAAGGCCGGATACGGCTATCTGTCCACAACCAACTGGGGACCCAAGATCAGCAACAAGCTGGCATGGGTGCTGATGGAAGCGCCTGCATTCTGCTTCCTGCTGTTCTACACCATAAGATTCGAAATGTCTGGCGTTGACACCGGCAATGACAAGCTTGTCCTTTATATAATGGCAGGGCTTTTCCTTGTACATTATTTCCAGAGAGCATTCATATTCCCTCTCCTGCTGAGAGGCAACAGCAAGATGCCGATAGCCATAATGGCAATGGGAATGGTGTTCAACACCCTGAATTCATATTTCATCGGGGCATGGCTCTACAAGTTCGCCCCTGCCGGCATGTACACTTCATCCTGGCTCACATCCATCCAGTTCATCGTCGGCACGCTCATCTTCCTGACAGGCATGCTCATCAACATGGACTCGGACTCGGTGATCAGGCATCTGCGCAAGCCGGGCGACACCAGGCACTATATTCCGCGCAAACATCTGTACAAATATGTCACTTCAGCCAACTATTTCGGGGAATTGACCGAATGGATAGGATATGCCATACTCACATGGTCTCCTGCAGGGCTGCTGTTCGCAATATGGACATTCGCCAATCTCGCACCGCGTGCCAAGGCTCTCACTGAGAAATACGAGGAAGAGTTCGGTGACGAGTACAAAGAGCTTCACAAGAAGCATCTTATACCATTTATCTGGTAGGAAATGAGTGAACTTTTTACACCTTACAAAATCGGTCCTGTAGAATTGAGGAACAGGACCATCCGTTCAGCCGCATTCGAAGGAATGTGCGAACACAATTCTCCTTCACAGGA
>JADIMD010000108.1 GCA_017695015.1 Candidatus Cryptobacteroides faecigallinarum
ACCGTAAATGTCATTTGAGTAACTGAGCCTGACCGCTGAGTTGGCAAGCTTTTCCCCTATGAGACGGGAGTTCTCGTCGGATGTGCAGACTATTGTCAGATAGGAGAGTCTGCCTTTCGAGACCTCTTCAGCATGTGATGGGCCTCCTATGATACCTATCTGTCTGAACGAAAGGTTGTATTTGTCCCTGAGATATTCTGCGACCGTCTGGTATTCCCCTGGGATGATGCCTTTGATTGCCGACACTATGAATTTGTCTGCCAGAGGTTCTGTAAGAGGCTCCAGGAAATCCTTAAGATAGGCTGACGGTGCGGCCATAATGATGATTTCGGCATTCCTGACCACTTCGTTGATGTCATTGGACGGATGTATCCTTGTGAGGTCGAACTCAAGGTCACTGACATATTTCGGATTGTGCCCGTCTGTCATTACTCCTTCCAGAACTTCAGGGTTGCGGATATACCACCACACTTCCGACTCATTCTTCGCCAGAAGGCCTGCAATGGCCGTAGCCCAGCTGCCGTACCCTATGACTGCACAACGCGCTTCTTTCCCTATCTTATAGTCCATTTCTAGTCAGATTGACGATTAAATTATACAAATATAAGCAAAATATCCGTCAACTTGTCAAATTTAAAGATATTCTCGATCTGGAGTCAATGATGTATCCACTCCGGAAGTACCTGGATGACATGGACTGGAACTTTGCCGGGTGTAAAACAATTTTACATCTGCTGTAAAGAAACTTTACAGCATTCTGGACCATGCTTTTCTGCAACATGTTGCAAGTCAGCGATTGACGGATATTGGCACACTAGATGATAGAAACACTCCAGACTTCCTCCGGAACTGTTTCTCGGACCCGGAGGATAATGATGGCAGTGGGCGTGCAGGAATTAAACATAAATATTGATGAAAGACAGCTGTATCTGCACGCCCTTGCCGTCATTGTCTTTTTTAAAGGAGACTTTTATAAATTTAGATTATTTGGATTATCCGATGATTGCAGGAAGAAACTTTTTCAGCATAATCAGACGCTATACCGTCGTATTTTCCCTGAATGTCATAGGGCTTTCCGTCGCTTTGGCGGTGGCTGCGCTGGTGATCATGCAGATGCGCTATGACCTTTCATTCGACTCATCGCAGCCGGACAGGAAGGACATATATCTCCTGACATTCGATTATCGCGACGTCGGATGCGTCGGTCTGGCTCCTTATCCGGCCGAGAATGTGGTGGAGGGATTTCCCGGTGTTGCTTCCGTATGCCTGATGGATCCTATGTATCAGTCTGTATTCGTCCGTCCTGAAGCCGGGGAGACTACATTCAAGGAAAAAAGCTGCAGGGTGACCGGAGGCTTTACTGATGTCTTTTCTTTTTCCTTCAGCGAAAGCATACCTGATCCCCTTGCGGCCGAGAATTCGGTGATTGTCCCGGAGAACTTAGCCAGGAAAATGTCACCTGACGGACATGCGCTGGGAATGACTTTGAGTGTCCTGTCTGAAGGCAAGGCCACAGATTATTCCGTGACAGGCGTATACCGTGACTTCCCCGGGAACTCGTCTCTGTCAAATGCCCTGTATTTTCCTGTTTCCGACAATTATGATTCGTGGGGAAGCCTGAACTACAATCTCCTCATGAGACTGGAGAAGGGCACATCTCCTGATGCAGTAGCAAAAATGATTGCTGACGTGACGGGGAACATGGAAGGTTACGGCCTTGACAGACCGGGCCTTGTCTCTTTGGACGGGCTGCATTTCAGGAAGGACGTAATCTTTGACAATTTCCCGAAGGCGGACTTCTCAACACTTCTCATATTCCTTGCTGTGGCTGTACTTGTTACCGCAGTAGCATGCATAAACATGTCCAATTTCAATACGGCAATTGCTCCCGTCCGTGTGAAGAGCATCAATACCATGAAGATCCTGGGCAGCCCGAGATCCAGGCTATGTGCCGGAATCATATCCGAGTCGGTCGTTACAGGCATTCTCTCTTGGTGTTTTTCTGTGCTGCTTGTCCTTGCTGCGAGCAAGACCTCAGTAGCCGGGCTGATTGACCCTGATATATCATTTTCAAGACAATATCAGGCATTTGCCGTCACATTTGCGGTCGCATGCATCTCTGGTCTCCTTTCCGGGATATATCCGGCACTTTACATGACATCATTTCCTGCGGTGCTGGCACTTAAAGGCAACCTTGCGCTTTCGCCCCAGGGGAGGCTCTTGAGGAGCATACTGGTCGGCTTCCAGTTCGCTGTGTCATTTGTACTTATCTCATGCATTGGAGTAATACTGCTCCAGGACAGGCATCTCAGGAACGCTGATATGGGATTCGATACAGGCAGTCTGATGACAGTAAGGATCGACGGACTTCTGTCGGAAGCGCAGAAGGAAGTCTTCCGCAGTGAGCTTGCCGGCATCCCTGGCATCATCGGAGTCTCCTTTTCCAATACAATGCTTTCAGAAAATGACAACATACCGACATGGTCACGCACACTTGGCGGAAAAGACCGGTATTTCAATGTCGTTGTGGTCTCTGACGGATTCCTGGAGACAATCGGCGCTACAATCGTGGAAGGCAGGGACTTCCGCAAAGGGGACGGCATGGTGTGGATATTCAACGAAAGTGCACGCCGCGCCTTCGGGCTTTCCCTTGACGACAAGATAGACGGAGACCAGCCGATCATAGGCTTCGTGGAAGATCTCAGGATACTGTCTCTCAGACAGGCGATAACTCCGGCAGGATTCCTTTATTATCCGGTACATGACGGCAGCCTTATCAATGATGAGATTGCCTATATCAGGACAGACGGCAGTGCAGATACCCGTTCTCTTGCAAAGGCTGTGGATGAAGTCCTGCAGAAACTTTCCCCTGGCAGTCCGTTCGAGACCGGTACTGTCAGCGATGTCTTTGAGTCCACCTACAGCAAGGAGACAAAATCGACCCTCCTCATCGGACTTTTCGGAGCCATTGCCGTCATGATCAGTCTCATCGGGGTGTCAAGCCTTGTGATGTTCGACGGAGAAACACAGCGAAAATCGATAGCAGTGAGGAAAGTCCTAGGAGCCCGTACATCCGACATAGTGATCGGATTCAACCGCGCATATATGATTATCCTTGCAGTATGTTTCGTGGTCTCGGTACCTCTTTCCGTGCTCTTTTCAGGCATGTGGCTGAGACAGTTTGCTGAAAGGATAGCGATGCCTTGGTGGATTCTTGCCGTCGTGCTCCTTGCCATGGCTGCAGTGACAGCGGTGACTGTGACCGCAGTCTGCCTGAGGATAGCCGGAGCCGCCCCGGCCCGTAACCTCAAGAGCGAATAGACTGCGTCAAGACCGCTTTTGAGGATTTGACTCAGATTTAACCCAAAAATGAAAATATACATTAGTGTCCGGTAAAAAACCGCAAAAGTTCTTTGCAAATATTGAAGTATAGGTAATTACAAGGATGGGACGAGCGCGCCGATTTGAATTTATCTTTGCCAGACTATCGTAGAATGGCACATGAATAAAGGAAAATATGTATTCTCGCAGCTTTTAGATTTCCTTGATAAGGATGTATTTTTAAGAATATCAAACAAATACAATGGAAATCGGTATGTCAAGTCTTTCACCTGCTGGAATCAGCTGGCAGTCATGATGTTCGGGCAGCTGTCCAACCG
>JADIMD010000109.1 GCA_017695015.1 Candidatus Cryptobacteroides faecigallinarum
TCCTTGAGGGTGTTTATGGCGTCGCTCAGCTCCGTGAGCATTGTCCTGTACACGTCCTCCTGAGAGTCATACGGCACGCTGATCTCCCCGTTGCTGCCTATCTGTGAATAAGGGATAGGTCCGTAGGTGTCGGTGACCCTGTGCATTGCGGCAACCTTCACGATGTCGCCGACAGCAAGGATGTTGGGGTCATCTGTGGAGTTCTTGAGCTGCTTGTAGTTGGTGTAGATCACCGGGATGATCCTGTCGCTCGCCATGAACACTCTGTACCAGTCCTCCCCCGCGTTGTAGTTGGCGATGGTCTTGTCGTTCCACCCGTCCTTCGCCGGGGCAAGGTAGCCGCTCAGGGCACATCCCAAAAGGACATCGGTGAACTGCGCGGTGTTCACATCAGTGGATATCACACCGCTCATCATTCCCACAAGGGCAGCCTTCACATTGTAGCCGTCCCTGCCCATCTCGTCGTCAGTGACCCCGTACGGATCACATACGCTTCACCGGGCAGGTTCGCCACGGCTATTTCCTGTTTTCTAAAATTCTCACAAGGTCTTTCTTGATGTCAATGTCGATGTCCCTGTACCTTGCAAAGGCTGTGCTTCCGTCCACATGGCCAGTGAGGGAGGAGACGAGGCACGGGTCCTTGACCGTTTTGTATATGTTCCCGATGAATGTCCGTCTTGCAAGGTGGCTGCTGGCTATCCTGTTGATCGGGACTTTTTTCTCTGTCCTTGTCACGGAGTCGAGGATTGTGGCAGTCCTTGTGATTCCTGCGGTCTCGAGGATTTCCTTTATCCTGTCATTGTATCTCTGTGCCGATATGAACGGCAGCAGCCTGTTCCCCGGGAGTCCGCTGTATTTTCCCAGGATTTCTTCTGCTATGCTGTTGAGCGGGACGGAGACGGTCCGTGCATTTTCCTTGATTGTCTTGGATGGGATGTATTCCACTATGCCGTCAACCACATTTTCCCTCGTCATTTTGAGGAGGTCTCCGACCCTGCATCCTATGTTGCACTGGAATACGAAGATGTCTTTCTGGGTTTCGAGCCCCGGATTGGAGCTCATGTCGGTCCTGTATATCCTTCCGATTTCGTCAAGTGTCAGGTAGACAGGTGTGCCGTACCGTTCAGGACATATCCGGAAGTCCCTGAAAGGGGAGGTGGATATGAATTTCTCGGAGATGCACCAGTTGAAGAATGCGCGAAGCTCCTTGAATACGCTGTTCATGTAGTTGCCTCCCCGTTTCCCGATTCTGGTACCTGTCCCGAATGCGGCGGACAGTTCGGGATGGCCGGCGACTATGTCGGATTCCTGCCGTAAATATTCATACAGGTCGGACAGGATTTCAGGACAGACTGACCTGACATCGAATCTGAAACTGTCGTCATGCAGGATGATTCTTCTGTAGATGACATACCGTCCTATCATCCTTTTGAGTACCATGTAATGCTTTCTGCGGCCGTGTCCGAAGTCCTGATGCGAAAGGAACCTGTCGAACAACGGGTCAAATTCAGTTGTAGTATTCATAATAATTATTATATTTGTAATCTATCCCCATATATAGGTATTGCCGGTGCGGAGCCAGAATGGCAAATTTGCACTGGTTTTTTATGAACTTAACATAGGAAGGATGAAAAAATTTTTCGTCGTGATGTTGCTCCTAACGACAACATTAGCAATTTCTGAAACTTATTCCGCGGCCCAGAGTCATGGGAAACGCGTTCTTGCAGGACAGGTACGGGACGAGTCGGGAGAGCCTCTTCCGGGGGCAAATGTGTATGTGCGTGGAGACATCAGGAACGGTACTTCCACTGATGTGAACGGATATTATTCCCTTGAATTTCCTGACGGGAAGGATATCCGTATCGAGGCTTCTTTTCTTGGCATGAAGACCTCCACTGTGGAG
This sequence comes from Candidatus Cryptobacteroides faecigallinarum, assembly GCA_017695015.1. GTDB lineage: Bacteria > Bacteroidota > Bacteroidia > Bacteroidales > UBA932 > Cryptobacteroides > Cryptobacteroides faecigallinarum. The sequence goes on from JADIMD010000109.1 coordinate 1,904, forward strand.
TATATCGGTCAGGCGGAGCAGGATTTCGTGCTGAAGGCGGATGACAACATGATGCAGGAGGCTGTGGTTACGGGCCGACAGAACATCAATGATGTGGACATCAGGGCGCGTGCCGGTGTGATCAATGAAGTGGATGTCAAGCGTATGCAGGACAGGCCTGTGCTGGACATGTCGCTTGCCCTGCAGGGCTCTGTGCCCGGTCTTGTCGTGACCAACAGGGGAGACCTCGGTACGAAACCGGAGATAAGGATAAGGGGCAATTCCTCCTTCAGGGAGGGAGATACTGCCAATGAACCTCTGTATGTGCTTGACGGTCAGGTGATATCTTCAGATGCGTTCATGACTCTCAACCCTCTTGACATAGCTGATATCAAGATCTTGAAGGATGCGGTGGCGTGTGCCCTGTACGGGACCAAGGCTGCCAACGGAGTGCTTGAAATCACATCTGTGCGCGGTACCAACGGAGAGACTGTAGTCACTTACAATTTCGACGGAGGTGTGACGATGAGAGGCCGCAGGGCAGTGCAGATGATGGATTCGGCCGAGAAGCTGGAGCTGGAAAGGCTGCTGAAGAATCCCGAGGCCCCGGGCTACCGTTACAGCGAGGACTATTACAGGAGGTATTATCCGACCGACCCTAACCTCGACCAGATGATAGCTGAGGGGCAGGCGATTCTCGACCAGCTTCGCCAGACCAACACGGACTGGTTCAAGACATTGCTGCGCAATGATTTTTATCAGAGACACAACCTGAGTGTCAGGGGCGGCAACAGCAAGACTTCCTATTACGCTTCCGCCAACTACAGCTATCAGGGTGGGCAGATCCCCGGGAATGACGTGTCCCGCTTCACGGGGAGGGTAAGTCTCGACCAGGCTGTAGGCAAGAAAGGCTATGTCTCCCTGAGTGTTAACGGAGGCTATTCAAAGGCCAACAGCCCGAACGGGTCCACCTATTCCCCTTCAACCCTCGTATATGAGCTGAATCCATATGAGAGTACGACCAGCGGAGAGCTGTGGTCTTATCCTAACCGTACTTACGATGACCTCGTGTATCAGTACGACAGGACTTCTACTGAAAAAAGGTTCGGCACGACTGCCAGCATCAACCTTGAACCTTTGGAGGGCCTTAGGGTGGATGCGGTTGCAGGTATAGACATGGTGCTTTCAGAGTCTATAGAACTGGTCCCTTCCACTGCGTATGAAGAAATCAACAGCGGTGCTGCGGAGAATGAAAGGGGGCGTCTGACCAAATCGAAGAACACCAATTCCAACATCACCACCAATGTCCGTATTACCTACAACAAAATAATAGGGAAGCACGATTTTACAGTGGGAGCAAACACCGACTATTATTATGATGATATCGACAACATGTCCCTCACGGGATATGGAGTGGGTACCCAGAAGTCGGCAGCGGCCATCAACCAGTCTTTGGAGGGCTCGCGCAAGCTCAGCACGAGCAATATGCATGAAAAGACAGCCCAGGTGGGTATCGGTGTGCTTGCAGGATATACTTTCAATGAGGCGTATGACATATTCGGTACATACAAGGCGGATGCTTCATCCATTCTTCCTAAGGACAAGAGGTGGAATGCCGCATGGGCAGTGGGTATCGGCTGGGATGTGAAGTCGTATTTCAAGGACTGGAATCCGATATCCGCGCTGAGGTTCAAGGCTTCATATGGAAAGACTGCCAACCTTGCCGGGGTGTCGCCGTCCCTTGCGTCTGCTACATTCTCCTATCTGGATGACAGCTACGGAGATACGCGACTTTTGGAGCTGATGTCCCTCTATAACGATTCCCTGAAACCGGAGCAGACCATCTCCACCGAGGCAAGCGTGTCTTTCGGGCTTTTCGATGTGGTGACATTCGATGTCGGGTATTATGACAGGGTGACGCAGGATGCTCTCCTGGATGTTCCTATCCCGTCTTCCAACGGTTTCTCCACCCTGAAACGCAACATAGGCGTACTGAGCAATTCCGGAGTGGAGGCTTCTGTGTTTGCAAAACTTCTCAACCTTAACGACCTGAGACTCAATCTCAGATTTTCGATTGCCTATAACCGCAATAAGGTCATAGACCTGTATGACGGGGACCGCCTGTATACCAGCGAGGATTCGATTATTCCTGATTTCGAGGTGGGGAAATCATATGACATGCTGTACGGACCGATTTCTCTCGGACTTGACCCTATGACCGGACTGCCTGTGTTCCAGGGGGCTGACGGCAGGGAGATTCAGGCGAACGAGACCCTTACAAGGGACGATATGGTGGCTCTGGGGCATTCTGTCCCTCCTTACAGCGGATCCATCAACCTCAGTTTCACATGGAAGAATCTCGAATTCGACGCTGATTTCTATTATGTGTTCGGAGGTGTGAAGCAGTATGCTTATTCCTATGTGAGGTACTATGACGACGCCAACAAGAATGCTGTCAAGGGGCAGGTGTCCAACATGTGGTTCAAGCCGGGAGACCAGGACAAGATGTACCATACTCCGTTCTATTCGTCGTCCGTGATAGAGAATCTTACGGCATGGCCTAACAGCAGGAGCATAGGCAGCAGCGATTATATCCGTCTTTCGATGCTGTCTTTGAGGTATAGGTTTTCCGAGCGCCAGCTGGAATGGTCAAAAGGTGTCATCAAGTATGCCAATGTGGCTTTACAGGCATCCAACCTGTTCACTCTTACCCGATACAAGGAGTCAGACCCTGAATCAGGCTCGCTTGTGGGACAGCAGCAGCCTGTGGTGACCCTCAGTCTCAGCCTTTCGTTCTGATATTTCCCATTAACCTGAAAACAAGATAGATATGAAGAAGTTAGCTATATATATGCTGGTGGCGTTGTCTTTTACGGGATGTCTGGATATCCGTCTGGAGGACCAGTATTCCGACCCTGACGCTATCAACACCGTGCAGAGGGCGAGGGAGCTGCTGGCGTCGGCATACAATTCCATACCGCGATATCAGGTGCAGCTGTCTGTGCTCAGCGATGATTTCGTCCCTACCAACCTGTCCAGCAGTTATGCGGATCTGCTCAACCTCTACAACTGGCAGGAAAGGGCGATCGACGATCTGTCGGCTACTGTATGGATGGACTATTATATGACCGTGGCGAATGTGAATGCCCTTCTGCCGCGTCTGGACAATGTGGCGGTTGAGGATGAAGAGGATGCGGCGGAGCTGGAGAAGATAAGGTCCGAAGCCAAGACCTTGAAGGCCATGTGCTATTTTGACCTGCTCAGGCTTTATGCCCCCGTGTGGACCGACGAGAATATGGACAAGGACGGTATTATCCTGAAGGACAGGCTTGAACTCCAGTTTCTTCCGAGATCTCCTTTGAGCAAATGCATATCGGAGATTGTGACTCTTCTGGACGATGCCGCCAAGGTGGACAATCCTGCCGGGGAGGTCTACTATCTCGGCAATAATGCGGTGGCTGCTCTCCGTGCTGAAGTGGAGCTCTACAGGGGGAATTACGGAGATGCCATATCCTACGGACTTCCTCTGCTTGCAGATGCGGAGTCGAGGTGGACTCAGACAGACTATGACAATCTGTGGAGCGACAGCAACAGCAATGAAAGGCTGTTCGCCCCTTATATATTCGATACTTTCTACACTGATCTGTGCTATGACACCACCAACGGGGATTATTATATCTTGAACGATGACATTGTCTTCGACGAGGGGGACATAAGGGAAGCATGGACCGTGTATCCGTTCACCATGTCGGCTTCTTCGTCCAACCCGAGGGAGGTCCGCAGCTTCGGCAAATACAACAGGATGTATTATGAAAACACCGATGTCAGGTACATCAACACAATCCGTTACAGCGGGGTGTGCTTCATTGTGGCTGAGGCTTATGCGAGAGACAATAAGGAAGCGGAAGCCATTGCCCTGATGAACAGGTATCTTGCTGCGAGGGGAGTGGATGAATGGGATGCGGCCGACCCTGATCTGACAGGAGACGGGCTGATCGAAGCGATAATTGCGGAGAAAAGGAAGGAATTTGTCGGGGAGGGGACCAGATGGTTCGATCTCAAGAGGCTCGGAGGCGATCTGGACAGATATTCCAATTTCGGGTCGTCAGTGTCTTCTACGGTAAAGGAGGGGGACTACAGATGGCTTTTCCCGATTCCGAGGTCTGAATACAGGTACAACGAATATGTCAACCAGAATCCTGACTGGCCTGTCATTGCAGTGGAATAACAATAAAAGGAGATATATTTAATAACTGTCAGTTTGACGCTAAAATTTTGATTATGAAAAGATTCATGTCTTTGTGCGCACTTTCGTTTGCGCTTTGCGCAGGAATGGTTTCCTGCGAGAAAACCCCGGACAACAGTTATGAAGGGACTAACTATATTTATCTGTCTTCCGACAACACTTCAATGTATGGAGTGGAGGGAGAGTCTATCACTGTGAATGTGATGCTTACCACATCGCTCGATGAGGATGCGGAAATCAATTTCGAGGTCAAAGGAGGTGAAGGGATTGTCGAACTTGAGGGTAATCCTGTGCTCATCCCTGCAGGGGAGACCACTGCGTCTTTCGACATAAAATGTGTTGAAGGGATAGACATCGCTGAGAATACTGTCCTGTCTGTAGACCTTGTTTCAGGTCCTGAAAAGCTTGCAGTCAGGGACCCGTTCCAGTTTACGGTGATGGTCGTAGGATCATCTTCGTTGACTGATGAACAGAAGGCGATAATCGAGGATTACAAGTCTTCCACCGGAATAGATCTTTCTAAATACATAGGTCTTGTCGATGTGACGACACTGTATACAGGGACTGATCCTGATACATACGAGCCTCTTCCTGTTCAGACCATCACCGGCAAGACTGCCATTGTCTTGAGCGAGGCTTCTGTATCCGGCAAGCCGGTACTCAAGATGCTTTCCAATCCTATGGGCATACAGGACGAGATGTACGAGACTTTGCGTACAGTGACTGTGGATAATACTGACTTCTGGTACGGCGAGTGGGCTTCGCCAAGCTATGCCATGCTTATGGAAGCTATCAGCTGGACTTCGGAGTCACAGGAAGTTTTTTCAATGTCACTTGATAATATAGTGTTCAATGCCGACAAGACAATAGATTTCCTCGGAGAAATTGAAAACCAGTACGGTGATCCTATCACGGCTGTTCCGTTCGACTATACGTTCTCTGCGTATGACCGCGAACTTGAGGCTATCGCTTCAGGAAAACTCGATCCGGTGAATACCCCTGACTGGGCTGGAGACTGTACTGCGAGTCCATATTATCATCTGAATTGCGATGATATTACATCGGACGAGTATGAAGGCGGGAACTGGATTGAGCCCAAGGCTGAAATTTCAGATGAAAAGCTGGTGTTTACATTCTGTATGTACAGATGTGCTCTTGATTCGGATTATACGAGAGTCATAGCCACTTACACTCCTGCTGAGTAAGCATTATGAAATATCGTTTTGTTAAAGGACTGCTGTGGCTGATGGCTGCAGCAGTCATGTTGCAGACAAGGGCGTATGCCCGGGATGTCAGCCCAGCAGACTCTGTGAAACTCCCTGAGAATTTCGTCTGCGGCACTCTTGACAACGGGTTGAGCTATATTCTCGTACACAATGATTCTCCGTCAAGGATGGTGGAGTGCCGGCTGATGTTCCGTGCAGGCTCTGTCCTGGAAGACAGCGACAGCAGGGGAGCGGCCCATTTCCTGGAGCATATGGCTTTCGGGGGCACGAAACATTTCCCGGACAGGAAGCTTGTGGAATACATAGAGTCTCTCGGTGTCCAGTATGGCTACGGGATAAATGCATATACCGGATATGACAGGACCATCTACATGTTTTCAGTGCCGACCGATATCCCGCGCAGCCTCGACAATGCCATGCTCATAATGGAGGACTGGCTGACGGGAATCATTCTGGATGAAGAGGATGTGGATGAGGAGAAGGGAATCATCCTGTCCGAACTCCACAACTATGAGGTCGGGGACAATTTCTATGACCTGAAGATGGGATGCGGAAAATATTCCGAAGGCATTCCTCTCGGCACCAATTTGGACATCATGAAGATAACCCCTGAGATATTGAGGGATTTCCATTCCAGATGGTATACCCTTTCTCAGGCTACTGTGGTGATGGTCGGGGATATCGATACGGACATTGTCCGTAAAAAGATAGAGAAAAAGCTCGGGAAGCTGGCTCCGTCCTCTTCTCCGGACTACAGGGAATTTCCGATGGAATATGCTCCCGGCACTTCATATGCCCAGGTCGAGGATACCCTTAAAAGAGGGACATTGCTGGAAGTCTTCATCCCTCACAAGGCTGTCATGAGAAAGACTATGGGGGATGCTCTGGAGTCTGCCCGCAGATCCATGCTTGTCAGGGCGGTCTCTTCGCGTTTTGATGATGCGGAGATTCCTGCGTCAGTGTCCAACAGCTGGTATCTTGCTGATACGGACCATTTTATCATCTCTGTGGAAGGGGACGGACGCAACGATGTACTCTCAGGTCTGTCAGATGCGCTTGTGGAGTTGAGGAGAATCTCCGATGAAGGGTTCTGTGAGGACGAAATGTCTGCAATCAGGGCGGATTTCATGAAGTCCTTTTCGCATGGCTCGCGTTTCCGTGACAGGAGGTCTACGGAGATATGTGCTTCCATCGAGGATGTTGTCCTGTTCGGGGATTGTGATGTGACTGATCCTCAGCAGTATGCATGGCTGAAGTCCCGTCTCGAAGAGACAGATTCGGAAGACCTGCAGTCGATGCTGAAGTCATGGCTCGAAGCTGCGGAGACCAGCCGTCTTGCTGCCTATGTGTATAATCCTGATAAGACATCTCCTGCTTCGGCCGAGGCTGTGGATTCCGTGTGGAATGCCGCTTCAGCTGCGGAATATGACAGCTATGTGTATGTGACTGAGGAGTCTGAACCGGAGCCCGAAATGACCCCTGTGCCGTCGTGGCTGACTGAGGACCATCCATTCGACAGCAGCATGATAGCGTCGAGGACGGATTATCCCCAGTCAGGGATTGAGGAAGTCATTCTGCAAAACGGTTTCAGGTTTGTGCTGCGTCCGACAGATGATGAAGAGGACAGGTTGCAGATGCATATCTTCGCCCCTGGAGGACTGTCTGCCGTCCCTGAGGAGGATTATCCTTTGTATGAAGGACTTGCAGGCTATATGGAACTCGGAGGAATAGAAGGTCTTGATGATTATGAGTATGGCTCGATCCTCGCGGAAAACGGCCTCGGCATACTTGTCGCCATGGGCGGTTATTGGCATGAGGTGATTGCATCCGGCCCGTCCGCCAACCAGAAGCTCCTGCTGAATCTCGTGAAGAGAAAAATGACGGCTCCCCGTCTGAACTACGAAGATTTCGAGGAGCTGATAGCTGGTGAAAAGGAGAATTTCGGGGAGGAGTCCTATCTGACCAAACTTATGAAGACAGACTGGAGCAGGCAGCTCGGGATGAAGGTGGACAGTCTGATGGGCAATGTCATGTATGGACGCAGGGAAGCGACTGTGGAGGATCTCGACAGGATGTCTTTGGATGACATGGCTTCCATGTACAGGAAACTCTATTCCAATCCTGACGGGATGACATGCGTGATATGCGGAAGCTTCGACCCTGACAGCCTTTTGGCTGCAGCTGTGCCTCTGTTCGGGACAATGGAGTCTGCCGGAAGCCCCAATGCCATGGGTGAGTCCCATTTCTCCCTCCCGTCGCAAAGGAGGATGTTGGAGTTCCCTCAGGTAAATGACAGCCAGATTTCTTTCGATTATCTCCAGTTCGGACATTACGAGCCGTCCCTGAAGAATACTCTGAAGCTCAAACTTGTCCGTGATGTCATCAGGGACAGGCTGATTACCGTGTTGAGGGAGCGGGAGTCCCTGGTGTATTCTCCTTACATATCGCTGTATTCCAAGGTGTTCGATGACGGCATCTATTATTTTGACATAAATGCGGCTGTGTCTCCTGAAAATACGGCAAAGGC
>JADIMD010000110.1 GCA_017695015.1 Candidatus Cryptobacteroides faecigallinarum
ATTATAATCTGAATTATTATGGATATTTTTGAGAGAATTGCAAAGGATTCTGGTGGTCCTCTCGGACAGTACAGAAAGAAGGCTTTCGGATATTACATGTATCCTAAGCTCGAAGGTGAGCTTGGCCCGCATATGAAGTTCAACGGCAAGGATGTGCTTTGCTGGAGCCTCAACAACTACCTCGGGCTTGCCAACCATCCTGAAGTGAGAAAAACCGATGCGGAGGCAGCTGCCAAATGGGGGCTTGCATATCCTATGGGAAGCCGCATGATGTCCGGACATACATCTCTCCACGAGAAATTTGAACGCGAACTTGCTGATTTCGAGAAGAAGGAGGATGCTTTCCTCTTCAATTTCGGATATCAGGGCATCGTGTCCACAATCGATGCATTGATGGACCGTCACGATGTGATTGTCTATGACTCTGAAGCACATGCCTGCCTTATCGACGGAGCCCGTCTCCATATGGGCAAGAGGATGGCTTACAGGCACAATGACTATGAGAGCTGCGAGACTACCCTCAAGCGTGCCACCAAGCTCTGCGAGGAGACAGGAGGCGGAATCCTCCTCATCACGGAAGGTGTGTACGGAATGACAGGAGCCCTCGGATTCCTTGACAAGATTGTGGAGCTCAAGAAGAAATACAAATTCAGAATCCTGATCGACGATGCTCACGGATTCGGGTGCATGGGTCCTACAGGACGCGGTACATCAGAGCATTTCGGAGTGATGGACGACATCGACCTCTACATCGGTGCATATGCGAAGTCAATGGCATCAATCGGAGGTTTCGTTGCAGGACCTAAGGTGATAATCGACTATCTCCGTTACAACCTCCGTTCACAGATCTATGCGAAGTCTCTTCCTATGGCCTTCGTTGAAGGCGGCCTGAAGAGGCTGGAGATCATCCGCAGCAAGGAGGGTGACGAGCTCCGCAAGAAGCTCTTCACAGTGACCCGTGCCCTTCAGAAAGGATTCCGTGACCTCGGTTTCGAAATCGGACCTGCAGAGGCTTGCGTAACTCCGGTTGCAATCAAGGGTGGAGTAGCCCAGGCTACCAAGATGGCTGTCGATCTCCGCGAGAACTATGGAATCTTCTGCTCTATCGTAGTATATCCTGTGATTCCTAAGGGAATGATCATTTTCAGGATTATCCCTACTGCAGCGCATTCCATGGAGGATGTGGAATACACTCTCAAGACTTTCGCAGAGGTGCGTGCAAAGCTCGACAGGGGTGAGTACGACGGTGACGAGATCGTCGACAGAGGAATGTTGGAATAACACTTTGCTATGAATAAGGATTTCTTTAAAGGCAAAGTTATCGTGATAACAGGAGCCAGCTCAGGTATTGGGTTGGCTTCTGCCCGATTATTTGCGTCCCTTGGTGCAAGGCTGAGCCTTGCCGCCAGGTCCATAGACAAGCTTGAGGCGGAGGCAGCAGGTTTAGCCCCTGCAGAGGATATCCTGTGTGTGAAGACGGATGTGTCTGTGGAGGAGGACTGCCGTAATCTGATAGAGTCTACTGTGCATAAGTTCGGAAGGATAGACATCCTTGTGAACAATGCCGGAGTCTCCATGCGTGCCATGTTCAGGGATCTTGACCTGAGTGTGATAAAGACCCTGATGGATGTGAATTTCTGGGGTACGGTATACTGCACCAAGTACGCTCTACCATATCTTCTGGAAAGTAAAGGCTCCGTAGTAGGAGTGATTTCCATAGCCGGTTATGCAGGGCTCCCTGGCAGGACTGGATATTCTTCTTCCAAATATGCCATCAGGGGATTTCTGGATACCCTCAGGATAGAGCATCTGTACGACGGGCTCCATGTGATGGTGTTCGCTCCCGGTTTCACCGCATCGAATGTCCGCAATGCCGCTTTGACTGCCGACGGTTCGCAGCAGGGCAAGACTCCGAGGGACGAGGGCAAGATGATGACGGCCGAGCGAGTGGCGGAATACCTTGCATCAGGTCTTGAGCGCAGGAAGAACGAGATGATACTGACTCCAATAGGGAAGCTGACAGTGTTCATGCACAACATCCTGCCTCGGCTGACCGACCGTCTTGAATTCAGCTATATGGCCAAGGAGCCGGACAGCCCGTTCCACCGCCGCTGATTCAGTACACACCTTAATTTATTTGGCTGATTGAAATATGGACAAGGTTAGACTCCCGAGGAATTTCAAGGTTTATATTCCTCTGATTATCCTGTTTGCTTTGCTGACTTTGCTGATGCCGCGCACCGGCAAGTTCAACTATGACTATAAGAAAGGTTCTCCATGGATGTATGAGACCTTGATCGCGCAGTTCGACTTCCCGGTATTGAAGACCGAGGCTGAACTGCAGGATGAAAGGGAAGCGGTAGGCTCGGGAGTGATACCTTATTACCGTTATTCCGAAGATGTGCGGAATGAATGTCTGAGGTCTGCGGAAGCTGTCTCTCTCGGGAAATTCGACACCCTCAGGACACAGATCCAGGAGATCCTCTCTTCAATCTATTCGAGAGGGATTATTTCAGACCTGGATGACGGTCCCGGGGACATGTTTTCCGTGATATATATCCAGAGGGACAAGAGAGCTTCGAAATATCCCGTGTCGGAAATCTACAAGGTCTCCGAGGCAAGGGCGGAGCTCGCTTCAGGACTCAGAAGGACCGGAATCAAGTGCGATGTGGATTCCCTCTGCCGTTACAGCGGCCTGTACGGGATGATAGTGCCTAACCTCGTGTTCGACCAGCAGACCACGGATCTCGTCCATGACGAGGCTGTGGATTACATTTCCCCGACATCAGGGATTGTGAATGCAGGCCAGCTCATCGTCTCCCACGGGGAGATTGTCACTGCGGAGATAGAGCAGCTTCTGGATTCCTACAAGGCAGAATACGAGAACAGCATCGGCTACAGCGGCCCTATGTTCATGCTTTGGGGCGGCAACTCCCTTATGGCCCTGATTATGGTGGTGATTCTTTTCTTCACCATATATTACACCAGTCCGAGACTGTTCACCGAGTTCAACAGGTACTGTTATCTGCTTGTGGTCTTCTCTCTGGCTGCTGTCACCACATTCCTTGTGGAGAAGACCGGCCATGACAATATCTACCTTGTGCCTTTCCCTCTGATTGCCCTTTACCTTGTGGCCTTTTTCAAAACCAAGGTCGTATATCCGGTATATGTAGTGTCTATCCTGCCTTTGCTTGTGTTTGCGCACAACGGTGTGGAACTGTATGTGATGTATCTGCTTGCAGGGATAGTGGCAATCTTCTCATACGGATATTTCAACAAGGGATGGCAGCAGTTCCTCACTGCATTTTTCGTGTTCATCACCTTGCTGATTACATTCATCACTTTCCACCTTGTCGACGGTATGAGAGACTTCAGCGGCTACAGGTCAGTCCTTTACATGGGGCTCGGCTCGCTTTTCTCAGTCGCGGGCTATCCTCTCATATATCTTTTCGAGAGGATTTTCATGCTTGTGTCCAATTCCCGTCTGGTGGAGCTCAGCGACACCAACAACAGGCTGCTCAGGGACCTTGCCCACAAGGCTCCGGGTACATTCCAGCACTGCCTTCAGGTCATGAATATGGCAGATGCGGCAGCAAGGGCTATCGATGCCAATGTCCAGCTGGTAAGATGCGGTGCGCTGTACCACGATATAGGCAAGACAGTGAATCCCCTGTGTTTCATAGAGAACGAGCCTCCTGGAACCAATTATCATGAAGGGCTCACCCCTCTTGAAAGTGCAAGGGAGATTATCAAGCATGTGCCGGATGGTCTGGCACTGGCAGACAAGGCAGGACTTCCGGATGTGGTGAAGGATTTTATCCTGACACATCACGGGACGACATGCACGGCCTATTTCTACAACAAGTATCTCGAAGCCGGAGGAGATCCTGACAAGGCGGACGAGTTCTATTATAAAGGTAAAAAGCCTTCTACAAAGGAGCAGAGTATCGTCATGCTCTGCGACACGATAGAGGCAGCCTCCCGTTCCCTGAAGGATTTCTCGCAGCAGAGCGTGTCAGATTTCGTTGACAGGATATTCTCCGTCAAGCAGAAGGACGGTCAGTTCGAGGAGGCTGACATTTCACTCAAGGAGCTGCATATCCTCAAAAATGTCATCAAGGATTTCCTGCAGCAGGTGCATCATGCGAGGGTGGTCTATCCTCGGCGTCAGTTCCGGAAACGCTGATTTTGGAATTTGTTGCAATATGATTAAATTTGCAGGCTTTTCCCGGTCCGGACGGGTCGGATATGGTAAATGAAGAAAATTAAAATATAATAAACATGGAAGTAAAAGAGAACAGGACAGATGACCTCAATATTGAACTCACTCTGTCGATTACAAAAGAGGATTACGCTGACAAGAAGAAGAAAAGGCTGAACGACTACAGAAGGAAGGCCGAGATCAAGGGATTCCGTAAAGGAATGGTTCCTATGTCTTTAGTGGAGAGGATTTACGGGCAGTCTGCCCTTGTGGATTCAGTGAATGATGCAATTTCCGAGTCTCTCAACAAGTACATCGATGACAACAAGCTCCGTGTCATGGGAGAGCCGCTTCCAGCAGAGGAGCAGCCTCAGGTAGAATGGGTGGACGGCAACGACTTCACTTTCAAGTTCGACATTGCCCTCACTCCGGAGATCGACATCCAGCTTTCAAAGGATGACCAGATACCTTATTATAATATAAATGTCACTGAAGAGGCGAAGAAGGAGATGAAAGAGAATCTTCTGAAGCAGTACGGTTCCCTCGAAGACGGGGAAGCTGCCAAGGAGGACGATTTCATCATCGCTGATTTCGAGCAGGGTGACATGAAGGTTGAAGGCACATATGTGGCCCTCCGCAATGTGGATGCAGAGGTAAGGCCTTCATTTGTAGGGCTCAAACCTGGCGAGAGCATCGATGTGGATGTCAACAAGGCATTCACCAACGAGACCGACAGGGCATCGCTTCTGAAAGTGAAGAAGGAAGAGCTTGCAGGCATCGAGCCGGTTTTCAAGATGACAGTGAAATCAGTCAAGACATTCAAGTCCGCTGAGCTGAACCAGGATACTTATGACAAGATTTTCGGGGAAGGCAATGTCAAGAGCGAGGAGGAATTCGACAAGAAGATAGCCGACAGACTGACTGCCGAGTATGCCCAGGAATCGGAGTTCCGCTTCTCCAAGGATGCAAGGGACTTCCTCCTTGCCAAGGCGAATGTGGCCCTTCCTGAAAAGTTCCTCAAGAGGTGGATTACTGTCACCAATGAAGGCAAGTTCACCCAGGAGGAAATCGACAGGGAGTTCCCTGGATTCCTCAACGATTTCCGTTGGCAGATGGTAAGGGGTTACCTTGCAGGCAAATACGAAGTAAAGGTTGAAGAGTCAGACATGTTCGCTGCAGCCAAGTCGTTTGCAGCATATCAGTTCGCAATGTACGGACTGGCAAATGTTCCTGACGAGCAGCTTGAGTCATATGCCAAGTCAGTTCTTGCCAACGACAAGGAGAAAGGCCGCATCTACGAGCAGGTTGAGGAGCAGAAGGTCCTCAATGCTGTCCGTGCAGATGTCACGCTGAAGAACAAGAAGATCTCCGTGGAGAAGTTCCGCGACCTTAAATAAGGATATTCAATATGTTTGACAGGGAGTTTGAAAGATACGCAAGGTCGGAATTCGGTGTCTCGCCGATGACCATGCACAGGTACAGTTCGGTCTACGATGCCTACATCAATCCTACGATTATCGAGGAGAGGAGGCTGAATGTCGCATCGATGGATGTGTTCAGCCGTCTGATGATGGACAGGATTGTTTTCCTCGGCGTTCCGATCGATGACGATGTTGCCAATATCGTCCAGGCGCAGCTGCTTTTCCTTGCATCGCAGGATGGAGGTCTGGATATCTCCATGTATCTCAACACTCCTGGCGGTTCCGTTTCGGCAGGTCTCGGCATATATGACACGATTCAGCTGATCGAGCCGGATGTATCCACGATCTGTACAGGCATGGCCGCTTCAATGGGTGCTGTCCTGCTCTGTGCAGGGACTCCCGGGAAGAGGTCTGCCCTCAAACATTCGCGCATAATGATCCACCAGCCTCTCGGAGGTGCGCAGGGTCAGGCTTCGGATATCGAGATTGCGGCAAAGGAGATACTCAAGACCAAGACGGAGCTCTATACCATAATTTCAGAGCATACCGGAAAGCCGGTGGAACAGATAGCCTCCGATGCTGACAGGGATCACTGGATGACTTCGGAAGAGGCCAAGAATTACGGAATCATAGACGAAGTCCTTATAAAAAGGAAGAAATAATGGCAGACAGGAAGGATAATCACGAAGAGGAGTATTGCATGTTCTGCGGCAGGAGCGAGAGTGAAGTCCCGCTCCTGCGCGGAATAGATTCATGTATCTGCATAGACTGTGTGCAAAGGTGCAATGAATATATCCATGAAGCAGGACTTGCAGACGCCCCTAAGCATGGCAAGATTGAGAAGCTGCTCAAGCCCAAAGAGATACATGACTATCTCGACCAGTATGTAATAGGTCAGGAAAGGGCGAAAAAGCTGCTTTCGGTGGCTGTCTACAACCATTACAAGAGGATAAATTACAATGTAGAGGCCAAGTCCGGCGACATAGATATCGAGAAGTCCAACATCCTGATGGTCGGACCTACAGGTACGGGCAAGACCTTGATGGCAAAGACGATAGCCAAACTTCTCGATGTGCCTTTCACTATTGTGGATGCCACAGTGCTCACTGAAGCCGGATATGTCGGGGAAGATGTGGAAAGCATCCTTTCGAGACTGCTTCAGGAGGCCGACTATGATGTGGACCTGGCTGAAAGGGGGATTGTCTTCATCGACGAGATCGACAAGATAGCCCGCAAGAGTGACAACCCTTCCATCACGAGGGATGTTTCCGGAGAGGGAGTACAGCAGGCACTTCTGAAGCTTCTGGAAGGAAGTGTGGTAAATGTGCCGCCTAAGGGAGGACGCAAGCATCCTGAGCAGGAATTCATAAAGGTAAATACCCAGAATATCCTGTTTATCTGTGGCGGAGCTTTCGAGGGTATCGAAAGACGGATTGCAATGAGACTCAATACCCAGGTTATCGGGTACGACACCGTCAACAGGAAGAAGGTGGACAAGGAGAATCTCCTGCAATATGTGTCGGCCCAGGACCTCAGGGCATATGGACTTATTCCTGAGATCATAGGCCGTCTGCCTGTCATCACTTATCTTGACCAGCTCGACAGGGATGCATTGCTGAGGATTCTCACTGAGCCTAAGAATGCCATTATCAGGCAGTACCGCAAGCTTTTCGAGATCGACGGCATCCGCCTCAACATAGGCAAGGGCGTCCTTGAACTGATAGTGGACACTGCCATCAAGAACAGGCTTGGGGCCAGGGGGCTCCGCTCCATATGCGAGAAACTGATGACGGATGCGATGTATGACGCTCCATCCTCTGACTCGAAGACATTCAACCTTACTCTTTCCTACGCGAAAGCAAAGCTTGCTGAAGAAGAGAAAAATTGAGATATTGGACGGTGCCCGTGCAGACGCACACACGCACGGGCATCGTGTATAAATTTTAATTATTATGAAAAAGATTCTTAACTGTGCCGCAGCGGTGATTGCCGCTGCCGCAATTCTGGGTGTACAGTCCTGTACATCCGATCCAGCCGCTCCCGAAAATCCAGGGAGCAATGAAACTCCCGAAACACCGGGTACTGAACCCTCAGCAACAATCGAAGTGTCGGATATCGATCTCTGGTCCAATACGGCCAAGGTCTCTGTATCTGCTGAAAACATCGATGACCTCAAGGTGTATTATGGAGTCAAGGACAGCGGTGTGAGCCATGAGATAGAGGCGGAAGAAGGCGTATATACCATTTCTGCCGGCTATAAGACCTCCCAGAATGACGCCGGGCTCAATGTTTCCTCTCTTGTGGAAGGAACAGGCGTATTTGCAGGCAGGACCTATGTCGTGGAGGTGTTTGACGGTGAACCTTCAGAGTCCAATCTCCCTGTAGCTTCCAAAGAGTTTACGCAGGAAGGGGGGGACGAAATCCCTAACGGGGACATGTCCGGCTGGTCCACAAAGGGAGAAAAGGCTCTTCCGTACCCTAATGCCGAAGGCGAGAGTTTCTGGGACAGCGGCAACAATGACGTGGCGGCTGCATTCAAGTCATATCTTTGCCAGGAGGACCCTGACCAGGAAGGAGTAGCTTTCCTGTCAGCGAATATGGTGCTCGGTTCTGTCTTTGCTCCTGGAAACATGTATACAGGTGATTTTAAAATGGACGGAATGATGGGTACGGCCAATTTCGGCAAGGTCTTCAAGTGGACAGCCCGTCCGACCGCATTGAAAGTTACATACAAGGCCAAGGTGGGAATTGTGGACAAGGTCGGCACCTATGACAATGAGGGGTCCGAATACAAAGGTAAACAGGATAATTCCAGAATTTTTGCGGCAGTCGTTGACTGGTCAAAGCAGCATGGAGTGACTTCCGGCATGGGAGAGCCGAGCGGCATGTGGGATCCCGTCAAAAAGACTGAACTGGAAGAAGGTGCCATTCTCGGATATGCGTCTCTGATGATTGACGAGTCCTCCGATGGTTTCGTGACAGTAGAGATTCCTTTCATGTGGTATGACACGGTTTCGGCACCTGCAGACGGCAACTATTCGATAGTCATCTCCTGTGCCACAAGCAACAGGGGCGATTATTTGACAGGATGCTCTACCAACGAGCTGCGTATAGACAGCATGGAATTCGTATATTAAGGAATTCCCGGGATGCCGGGTCTGGAATACAGCAATACATCAAGCAGGCAGGGTTTGTGCGGCCCTGCCTGTTTTGTTTCTGTCATTTCAGGTACTTTTCCAAAAATCCTGTCACAATGGAGCAGACTTCTTCCTTGTTCCCGTTGAGCAGGTGGCCTTCATCTGGAAGGATATGCAGCTCGGCCTGAGGGCATGATTCCTTGAACCTTTCTCCGTATTGTACTGGCACTGTGCTGTCCTTTTCACCATGGATTATGCATACGGGACCGCCATATGCGGATACTTTCCCGTAGATATCGATTCCCTGGGCTACCATGATATAGTTCCTCCCTAAGCTGTGCATCATTACTTTGAGGGTCTCTGGAGGGGAGACAGGGTCGAATTCCGCTCCCATGATTCTGCCGTTCAGCGCGTCATCCTTGCAGACGGCTGCAGGCGCCATCAGCACTACAGCGGCAATGCGTCCAGCCAGCTCCCCTGCGCACAGGGCGGACACGACTCCTCCCTGTGAATGTCCGCACAGGGCTATCTTCTCCACAAAAGGCAGAGCTGCGGCATATTCTGCCACCTTCAGCGCATCCTCCTTTTCGTTCAGGACAGTCATGTCCCTGAATCTGCCGTAGCTTTGCCCGTGTCCGTTGAAGTCGAATGTCAGGGCTGCAATACCTCTTGACTGGAGTCTTTTTGCGATCTCGGGCTGTGGGTATATGTCCTTTGTGGTCATGATGCCGTGCATAATTATGACCATCGGACATTTTTCACCTGCTTTGACTGCAGGAAGCCATACTTTTGCCCTGAGCATGCCTCCCGCACCCTTCAGCCATGTCTTTATAGTCTTTTCTTTGCCGCACGGCAGAATTTCCTTTGTCTTTTTGTTGAGACAGAATGACGGATATTTCATTTGAAATAGGGTTTTGACTGTTGCTGTTTTGTGTCGATGTGTCTGCGGATCAGTCTCCGTAGAGCTCCTTGCGCGACTGTGACGTGTTGTGTCCGGACGGGATTTCAGGATCTGTGACAGTCGCGTCTATGACAATGTCTTTTCCGTCCATCACGAATTGCCTGATGAAGGCATCCTGATATTCAACTGTCATTCCCATGATGCTGGCGATCTCATGTCCGTGGCCGGGATATCTCATAATGCAGTAGCTGCATCCGTATTTCCCGAGCCTTTCCGCTATCCTGTCTGCCCCGTAGAATCCTAAATTGAAGAATGCTATCTGTTTGTAATTCACAAGCCTGTCTTCTGTGCCGTGGAGAAGGAGCATCGGCGACGCTTCCCTGTTGAATTTCAACTTCCCCTGTCTTGACAGGATTCCTCCCGAAAATGACATCAGTCCGGCATACCGGAAGTCGTCTGGCAGGATTTCTGCGTGGGCAGTCCTGTTGCAAAGTTCGTATTCTGCCTGAAGGATTGTAATTGCCCCGGCAGAGGAGCCGCACAGCACTATGTTGTCTGGATCCACATCGAGGGCTTCAGCGTTTTCTATGATGAAGGCGGTGGCGCTGAAAAGATCCTCCACAGCCATATGGATGGCAGTGTCGAGCAGATTGACCTGTGCTATGCCTACGGATTTCGCTCCCTTCAGCCCGAGCCTGTAGTCTATGGCAATGACTGTATATCCGAGCCGCGTCAGTTCCCCGTACCACGGGAGATTGTATTTCTGGTCTCTGCTGCCCGTGATGAATCCTCCGCCGAAAACGAAAAGTATTGCCGGCTTTTTCTGCCCGTTATACATGGTTTCGCTCCCGTCTTCAGGATAATAAATGTCGAGATAGAGGTCGCAGGTGTCCCTCTGTACGAACATGTATGTCCCGTCAGGTTCCGGCAGTCCGGCCGGTACGGATGCTCCTGCAGCGGCACACAGCAGTAATGATATGATAATGATTATCGTCTTTTTCATGATATGTTATGGGGTTACTGTTGCGTTTTCCTTTTTCTCCACAGGAAGCCGTGCTCCGCCTCCCGGCTGTCTTCAGGGATGAGCTGCCGGATGAACTTGACATTGCGGAAAAAGCGTCCTGCAATCACCCTGATCACAGTGTAGCACGGGATTGCGACCAGCATTCCTATGATACCACCGATAGTGCCTGCCATAAGCAGCACTATGAAGATTTCGAGAGGATGGGCCTTGATGCTGCTGGAGTAGATTATCGGCTGGAACAGGTAGTTGTCCACTATCTGCGTCACGCAGAATATCGCAATCATTATGATGACGAATGTCCAGAAATTCACATCTATCCCGATATGGGTGGTGCAGACGAATTTCATGGTTATTCCGAGCACCGTCCCGATGGCACCCCCTATCCAAGGTCCTACATAAGGTACAATATTCATTACCCCTGTCATGAAGGCAATGCCGATGGATGCGCTGAATCCCATCTTCGCCACGAACATCAGACCGAGGAAATTGATGAGCGCCACTCCGCATATCTCCACGAGCAGCCCGAGAAAATACCTTGACAGGAGATGTCTGATGTCATCGATTGAATCCATGGCCTTCTTTTCGAGCCTGTCAGGCACAAGGGACGCTATTATTCTGGAAAACATCCCGTTCTCCTTGAAAAAGAAGAAGACTATGAAGATTATCGAGAATATCGCCACACCGAAACTTGCCACGAATGAAGTGACGGAACTCAGCAGTGAAGACAGCATCGAGACATCGAACAGTTTCTGCAACTGTTCCACGATGAATGTCTCTATCTTGAAGTCAGGTCCGAGGTTCGGAAATTTCTCGATCAGGAACATGTTGAGATCATGCAGAGGGACTGATATGGACTTGACAGTGTTGCCCACATTCACCATGGAAACATCTTTCACGATACTTGTCACTATAGGCACTATGAGGGTGACGACAGCGAGAAATATGGAAAGAATGATGACTATGGTGACTATGGATGCCGCCCAGTCCGGGAATTTCCATTTCCTGATATGGATCTTTTTCAATGATTCCGCCAGCGGACTGCCTATCAGTGAAAGCACTCCTGCAATCAGGATGTATATTATGATGTTCCTGAAATACCAGCAGATGGCTCCAATGACCACGGCAAGCGCGGTGTAGATGATGTACTTCGAGAGAGTATCTCTCCAGCATTCCTTTTCCATATCTCAGCGTTTTGTTTTCATTTCTCCTCCTGTACTATTATCCTGTACAGCTCTTCGGGGGTGTCAGCCAGTCGCCACGGGTTGCAGGAGGCGAGCTCCTCCCTGCTTCTGAATCCCCAGGTCACCCCGACTGTCCTGACCCGGGCGTTGTTGCCTGTCTGCATGTCCACATCGGAATCCCCGATGTAGATGACATCGTCTTTCGTCACCCCTTCCACCTTGGACATTATTTCTTCGACTATTTCAGGAGAAGGCTTTATTGGCTTGCCCTCCCTCTGCCCGAGCACCTGTACGAACCCGAACTGCCCGAAATAGGCGGACACTATGCTTTCTGCCCCTTCCTGGTATTTGTTGGAGGCAACTGCCATCTTTATCTTCTCCCTTGAAAGCCTGCCGAGGAGGTCCAGTATCCCGGGATACGGTCTGGTCAGGTCGCATTTGTGCCTGTCGTAGTACGGGATGAAATGCCCTGCCATCAGCTCCACCATTTCATCTGTTTTTTGTCCTTCAGGAAGTGCGGCCCTGAAGAGGTTGTAGATTCCTCTTCCGACCATCATGTTGTATTCTTCCGGTCTTCTCTCGGGGCAGCCGCATTCCCTCAAGGCATGGTTGCATGCAGCCGCGAGGTCGTCTATGGTGTTCAGCAGTGTGCCGTCCAGGTCAAATATTACGAGTTTTGTCATAATTTTTATAAAATTATTTGCTTGTGCCGTACTTTGGTACATTCGTGCTGTACTTTTGCATCATAGTAAAACGAAGATGCCATGAAAAATACAGATTACACATTCGAAACCATCAGCAGCATGATTTCATCACAGGATTCATTCAATGCACTTGTCGATATCATCAGCGACCTTGACCTCGTTCTTGTCGATGTTGAGACTGCCTAAAGATACGGCGGTGTCATTGTGGTCGGGCGACAGTCCTATCTTCAGGGTGACGGTGCCTGTCCCTCTGCCTGCGAGCATCGTGCGGGAAATGATGAATTCCGATACAGGGTCCTCTACATACCTCTGGATTGCCCTTTTGAGAGGCCTTGCTCCGAATCCCGGGTCATATCCCTTTTCTGCAATGAACCTTTTGGCAGCAGGAGTGACATTGAGCCTGTAGCCGTTGTCGGATGCCCTCTTCCTCAGGTTCTTCAGCTCGATGTCGATGATCTTCTCCATGTCCTCCCTGTCGAGGGACCTGAACATCACCCGGGCATCTATCCTGTTCAGGAATTCAGGAGGGAATATCCTGCTTACAGATTTCTCGAGGATTGATTGCCTGCTTGCCTGCACATTCCTGACTGAAGTCATGAAGCCAAGTCCGTTGCCGTATTCCGCCATTTCCCTGCTTCCTGCATTGGAAGTCATGACCAGGATTGTGTTCCTGAAATCCACGGTCCTTCCGTTGCTGTCTGTCAGCCGTCCTTCGTCAAGGACCTGGAGCAGCAGGTTGAATATGTCGTGGTGAGCTTTCTCTATCTCATCGAGCAGGACTACGCTGTACGGGTGTTTCCTGACCCTCTCGGTCAGCTGGCCCCCTTCCTCGTATCCGACATAGCCCGGAGGGGCCCCTATGAGCCGCGAGACAGAAAACTTCTCCATGTATTCGCTCATGTCGATGCGTATTATATTCTCCTGGCTTCCGAAAAGGTATTCTGCCAGCACCTTGGCCAGCTGTGTCTTGCCGACTCCTGTAGGCCCAAGGAAGAGGAAGCTGCCCACAGGTCTGCCCGGGTCTTTGATTCCTGCCCTGTTGCGCCTGATTGCTCCGG
>JADIMD010000111.1 GCA_017695015.1 Candidatus Cryptobacteroides faecigallinarum
GACATGAAAAATGCCGAACATGTCACGGAATTTGCCGCTGACGGCAAGGTCATGGTGAGGTATTCGTTCACTGCATTGCGCAATCTTCCGTATTCGATGCTGCTGAGGGTGGAAGTGACTGCTTTAGAGGATGCTGCTGTGGAGTTCAGCAACAGGATGAGTGTGCCGGAGGAGTACGGTGCGGCTGAAAGGGAGAGGAAGTCATATTGGATCGAGGGGAAGGGACTGAATATGCTCAGGACTTCAGCGGCGACTGCAAGGGGCAGATATGATGTGGCGGCAGCATCAGCTTTTATCATTGACGACGGTTTGGCAGTCGGAGCGGACAGAGAGCCGGACGGAGAGGGTCCTGCTGCAGAGCCTGTCGGGTTCATCCGTTCGGGAACTTCTGATGAGGATATCCTGGCATTTGCTTTGAAAAAAGGTCAAACCGCCAATTTCTTCCTTGCTGCATCTGTCTGTTCCACAGCGGATTTCAGCGATCCTTGGAACGAGACGGCAAGACAGCTTGTCTATATCGACAGGGTCTCGGCCGCAGAAATCCTTTCAGGTCACAGGGCTGATTGGGCGGAGCTCTGGAAAGGAGATATTGAGATAGAGGGGGATGCAGAGGCTCAGCGTGCGGTCAGACTGGCCCTTTTCAGCCTTTACGGCTCCTGCAGGGAAGGCTCTGGATTGAGCATATCTCCGATGGGGCTTTCATCTCAAGGCTACAATGGCCATATATTCTGGGATGCGGAGATGTGGATGTTCCCTCCTTTGCTCTTGCTGAACCATGGGATTGCCGGGTCGATGATGGATTATCGCCTGGACAGGATGGACGCGGCTGCGATGAGGGCGATGGCTTCCGGCTATGACGGGGTGATGTTCCCGTGGGAGTCCGATGAATTCGGGGAAGAGTCCACTCCGGTGTGGGCGTTGACAGGTCCGATGGAGCACCATATTACTGCCGATGTGGGTATAGCCGCATGGAACTACTGGTGTGTGACGGGCGACATGGCATGGCTGCAGGACAAGGGATGGCCGCTGTTGAGGTCGGTGGCTGAGTTCTGCGCAGACAGGGTAAGGGACAATGGCGACGGTACTTATTCGATATCAGGGGTTGTGGGAGCAGATGAATATGCCAATAATGTGACTGACAATGCCTTTACCAACGGCGCGGTGTCCAGGGCGCTCGAATGTGCCGTCAAGGCGGCTGCCATATGCGGTGCGGAAGTTCCTCCCGAGTGGTCAAGCATTTCGCGTGGCTTGAGAATCCTGCATGACGCGGACGGTGTGACGATGGAATATGATGGCTATGATGGGCAGCAGATCAAACAGGCGGATGTGAATCTTTTAGGCTATCCTCTCGGGATAATCACTGACAGAGCGCAGCTGCTGAGAGATCTGGAATATTATGAATCTAAAGTAGATCCTGTAGATGGTCCGGCAATGACATGGAGCATATTCTGTGTGCAGTATGCCAGAATGGGGGATGCTGCCAAGGCGGAAGAGATGTTCGACCGCTGTTACAGACCATTCTCCCGACCTCCTTTCGGTGCATTGGCCGAGACGCCCGTTTCTGATAATCCGTATTTCATGACAGCGGCAGGCGGCCTTTTACAGGCAGTGCTGAACGGTTTTGCCGGGATAGAGATTACTGACAAGGGTATAGTCCTGGTGGACTCCGTGCTCCCTTCATCGTGGAAGCGTCTTACTGTGACGGGGTTGGGACCCGAGAGGAAGACAGTGGAGGTGGTTGCTGGCAATACAGGCAAAGAAAAACAACGGCGGACTTCCGTCTTATGAAAATAAAATTCTATATTTACAATCTGTACCAAAAACTGACTGAAATGAAATTGTCGAATTTTTCAGGCATAGCCTTGTGCCTTGCCATGATTTCGTGTGCCGGGAACGATCTTTCTCTTGAATCTCCGGAAAAGAACATCAGGGTTGAATTTGCATTGACTGCCGAAGGGGAGCCCGGATACAGGGTCGTTGCCGCCGGGAAGGAGCTGATTGCAATGTCCCCTCTCGGGATAGAGGCTTCTGAAGCGGATCTTGGCAGCGGGTTCAGTATTAAAAAGGTGTTGAGGAACAAGGTAGATGAAGTGTGGGAGCAGCCATGGGGCGAAAACAAGATTGTCAGGGACAGGCATAAAGAGATGGCTGTAGTGATGGAGAATCAGGACGGGGTCGGTCTTGTGATGCGTTTCCGCGCCTTTGATGACGGAGTGGGATTCAGGTATGAATACGAGACAGGATTGGATTCATTGACTGTGATGGCGGAAAATACAGGATTCCTCTTTGCGGAGGATGGCGTCAGCTGGTCCATCCCTGGCAATTTCGAGACATACGAGCTGGATACAAGGGAACTTCCGATAAGCGAGGTTGAAAACGCCAATACTCCATTTACATTCAGGGTCGGCGATGTGTACGGAAGCATCCATGAGGCGGCATTGTATGATTATCCTGAGATGAACCTTTACCGCTGCGACTCGCTTGGATTCAGGTCCGAGCTGGCTCCCCGTCCTGACGGATGCAAGGCAAGGGTTCCGGGAAGTTTCAAGACCCCGTGGAGGTCGATTCAGATTGCACCTGATGCAGTGGGACTGATAAATTCATCTCTGATACTGAATCTTAACGAGCCTTGCGCAATCGAGGATGTGTCGTGGATACAGCCTCAGAAATATGTGGGAGTATGGTGGGGAATGCATCTCGGGACACATGTGTGGACAGAGGGTGACAGACATGGCGCGACTACGGAGAATGCATTGAGGCACATTGATTTCGCTGCTGCTAATAATATTGAGGGCGTGCTTTTCGAAGGCTGGAACAAAGGCTGGGAGACCTGGGGAGGGAAACAGCATTTCGACTATGTCGAGCCGTATTCCGATTTCGATATCGAAAAGATAGCCGAATATGCCAGGGAGAAAGGTGTTTCCCTGTGGATGCATAACGAGACAGGCGGAAGCATATTCGAGTATGAGGCGGCTCTGGATACCGCTTTTGCAAGATATCAGGAGCTTGGAGTCCATGTCGTCAAGACAGGATATGCAGGTGGAATGCCGGGAAATATCAGACATCATTCCCAGAGGGCTGTGCAGCATTACCAGAAAGTCGTGGAGGCTGCCGCGGCACACCAGATAATGATCGATGCCCACGAACCGATAAAGGAGACAGGTATCCGCCGCACTTGGCCGAACATGATGACTCGGGAAGGGGCGAAAGGTATGGAATGGAATGCCTGGAGCAAGGGCAATTCTTCCGAATATCTCTGCACCATTCCGTTTGTCCGTCTTCTGAGCGGTCCTATGGATTATACTCCTGGAGTGTTCGACATATATTATGAGGCTGCCGATGACTATGACGACAGGGCGGAATGGAATGGAGACTATTCCAAGTGCTACATAAAGACGACACTGGCAAGGCAGATAGCCAATTGGGTAATTCTGTATTCTCCGCTCCAGATGGCGTGCGACCTGATAGAGAATTATGAAGGACATCCTGCGTTCCAGTTCTTCCGGGATTTCGATGCGGACTGCGACTGGTCCGAGGCACTTGCAGGGGAGCCGGGGGACTATATCGTAGTGGCACGAAGGGCAGGAGACAGATTTTTCCTCGGGGCAGGCACCAACAGTGAGCAGAGGACAGTCAGTGTCCCTCTGGATTTCCTTGCGGACGGAGTTGTCTATGAAGCTGCAATATACGGTGATGATCCTGACGCGCCTGAAGTCAGACAGCCGGACGGTACAGTAGCTCCTGACAAGACTGCATATGTGATAACTGCCTCGGAAGTGACATCTGCTGACACTCTTGACATTTTCATGGCTGCCGATGGTGGGCAGGCGGTCGTTTTCATTCCGAAAGAATAAGTCATTTGCCCTGTTCCGGGATGGAATAACCGAAATTGTTGCTAATTTTGCAGGCTTGAAGAAAACGGACTGAAAATGAAAGATATTACTAAGAAAAGGATAATCAGGTGGTTCTGGATCATAGTGACGGTGCCTGTCGCTTTTGTGATTGCCCTGCTTCTGCTGGTGTGGGCTTTTGCGGACATCCCGTCATTCGAGGAGCTGGAAAACCCGGACAGCAAGCTTGCAACGCAGGTTATAGCGGAGGACGGGGAGGTATTGACCACTTTCCATATCGAGAACAGGTCGTATGTCAGCTATGATGACCTTTCTCCATATCTTGTGGAGGCTGCGATAGCTACCGAGGATGTCCGTTTCTATGACCATTCAGGTATAGACTTCGTCAGTCTCGGCAGGGTGCTGTTCAAGACTCTGCTCATGGGAGACAGCGGTCAGGGAGGTGGCAGCACCATCACCCAGCAGCTTGCCAAGACTCTGTATCCGCGCGAGGACATAAGCAGCAGAATCCCTGGCGGAAGGCAGATGAAGATGGTCTGGATCAAGCTGAAAGAGTGGATTACCGCTGTCAAGCTGGAAAGGAATTACACCAAGGAGGAGATAATGGACATGTATATGAACGCTATCTTCTTCGGGAGCAATGCCTATGGTATCCAGGCTGCGTCCAAGACATTTTTCGGGAAGAACCCCAGAGACCTTACGGTAGAGGAGAGCGCGATGCTTGTGGGCATGGTCAACAAGCCTACGAGATACAATCCTGTGCTTAACCCGGACAAGGCCCTGCTGCGCAGGAATTTCGTGATAGGCCAGATGCAGAAGGCAGGCTATATTTCACAGACGGAATGCGATTCCATCTGTCAGATTCCTATCAGCCTGTCGTATCAGGTGCTTGACCATAATGCCGGTATAGCCCCGTATTTCAGGGATATGCTCCGTCGTACGATGTCTGCGTCAGAGCCGAAAAGGTCGTCATATACCCAGTATGAGGACTATAGGGTGGATTCCCTGCAGTGGGCTGACAACGCTCTCTATGGCTGGCTGAACAAGAACCGCAAGGCTGACGGCTCGAAATACAATCTCGACAAGGACGGGTTGAGGATATACACGACCATCAACTACAAGATGCAGCAGTATGCA
The DNA here is from genome assembly GCA_017695015.1 of Candidatus Cryptobacteroides faecigallinarum. Taxonomy (GTDB): domain Bacteria; phylum Bacteroidota; class Bacteroidia; order Bacteroidales; family UBA932; genus Cryptobacteroides; species Cryptobacteroides faecigallinarum. The sequence goes on from JADIMD010000111.1 coordinate 4,989, forward strand.
GAGGAGGCGGTTGCGGAGCATCTCGGGAAGGATCTCCAGCCAGCATTCTGGCGGGAGACGCGATGGGTGCATAACCGTCCTTTCTCAAGTGAGGTGGACCAGTCGACCATAGACATGCTCATGAAGCAGGCAAGGCGCTGGAGCGACCGTTACAGGATGATGAAATCCAGAGGTGCTTCCGAGTCGGAAATCGACAAGAGCTTCGGGGTGAAGACCAGGATGAGGGTCTTCTCGTGGAACAGCAAGGGGTATGTCGACACACTCATGACTCCTGATGATTCCATAAGATATTACAAGTCATTCTTCAGGGCAGGATTCCTCGTGCTGGAGCCTGTTACAGGTCATGTGAAGGCGTATGTGGGAGGTCCTAACTACAGATATTTCAAATATGACAATCTGCGTCAGGGAAAGCGTCAGGTGGGCTCTACCATCAAGCCATTCCTCTATACCCTTGCAATGCAGGAAGGGATGTCCCCTTGCGACGAGGTGGTGAATGTGCCGCAGACATTCATAGTGGGAGACAAGCCTGAGGACACCTGGACTCCGCAGACTACCGACAGGGACGAATGGATCGGGCAGACAGTGACCTTGAAATGGGGACTTACCAAGAGTTCCAATAACATTTCCGCCTATCTGATGAAGCAGTTCGGGCCGGCGGCGATGGTCGAGATGATGCGCAAGATGGGTATCGGCAGTTATCTCCCTGAGGTGCCGTCTCTTTGTGTCGGCTCATGCGATCTGTCTCCATATGAGATAATATCCGCATACAACACATTCCCGTCTCAGGGAGTCTATGTGGAGCCGATGTTTGTCACGAGGATAGAGGACAGCATGGGCAATGTCATAGGGGAGTTCAACAGTCACAAGCGTGAAGCGGTGAGTGAGCAGACGGCATATCTTATGGCCAATCTTATGGAGGGTGTCGTCAACAGCGGCTCCGGTATAAGGTTGAGGCTGAAATATGGCCTGAAAGGGGAGATGGCCGGCAAGACGGGGACCACCAACGACCATTCCGACGGATGGTTCATCGGTTATACCCCTACCTTGACAGGTGGAGTATGGGTCGGTGCGGAAGACAGGCAGATTCATTTCGAGACAATGAGATACGGGCAGGGCGCGAATATGGCTTTGCCTATATGGGGAATATTCATGAAAAAGGTTCTTGAGGATGGCACTTTGGGTGTGACTGAGGACGACAGGTTCATTGCGCCTGCAGGTATGCATCTTAATCTGGACTGTGACGGAAGCGACAATGACGCCCGCAGTACGGAGCAGGTGACAGGGGACTATTTCTTTGAATAGCGGCATTGCCTGTCATTCCATGAAGGATGGCCCTGACCTGTCGACGGCTCTGGGCTGTCATTCTGAACGGCAGTGAAGAATCTGGTAAATGAAGTTTTATAAATAATGAACAGATACAACAGTATAGCTGTAATTTATGGCTGCGATTCTTCCGAATGGGAAGTGTCCTGCAGAAGCGGCGAATTTGTCGCTTCTCGTATTGACGGGAGCAAATATAATGTGTATGAGATTTTTGCAAGGTTCGGGGATTGGTCTCTCGTTGCATACCGCAGGCAAAATTCGATGAGGGTGATTATCCCGGAAAATGAAAGGCCACAGATAGACAAGACGGATTTTTCCGTAACCCTTGCCGGGGAAAAGATAAAATTCGACTATGCATATATAATGCAGCACGGCACTCCAGGCGAGAACGGGCTCATGCAGGGCTACCTTGAAATGCTTGGGGTCCACAAAAGCAGCTGCAGCGCATTCGTGTCTGCAATCTCGTTCGACAAATTCTCATGCAAGAGTTATCTCAAGGATGTGGATTATGTGAAATGTGCCGAGGACATCTTCATCAGAAGTGGGGACTGCGTTCCTGATCTGGCACACAGGGCTGTCGAGAAGCTGGGTCTGCCTATGTTTGTCAAGCCTACCGACGGAGGAAGCAGTTTCGGTGTGACCAAGGTAAAGAAGGAAGAGGATTTCGATGCTGCATTGGCGGCTGCCTTTTCGGAAGGAGAGACAGTCATTGCGGAGAAAGCCATCACTGGAAGGGAGCTGACATGCGCGGTATATTCTGCCGGCACATCTCCTGTGGCTCTGCCTGTCATCGAGATTATCACAGGGAATGAGTATTTCGACTATGAGGCAAAATATCTCGGCAAGAGCGAAGAGGTTTGCCCTGCCGCACTTTCTCCCGAAGAGACAGCGCTGGTGCAGGATGCGTCGATCAGGATTTATTCCCGTCTCGGATGCTCCGGATGTGTCAGGATGGATTATATTCTGGCAGAGGACGGGCTGTATTTCCTTGAGATAAACACCGTACCGGGCATGACGGCTGCATCCCTTGTCCCGAAAATGGTCAGGACTGCAGGCCTTGACATGACAGACTTCCTTTCTTCAATTATCGAGAACTCCTGAGCATGCTGTTGCGGGACTTCATTGCAGAGGCAAGGGCTTCTCTGGCTGCGGTATATCCTGCGGAAGAGGCCCGTGCCATGGTGTCGTTCCTCTGCGAGGATATCCTTGGAGTAAAAAGTCATGCCCATATCATCGAACCGTCCATAGAAGTCCCTGACGACAGTCTTCCTCAGTTGCAGGAGTCCATGTCCAGGCTCATTGGCGGAGAGCCGCTGCAGTATGTCCTTGGATACTCGTATTTCTGTGGCCGTCGCTTCAAGGTCTCCCCGTCTGTCCTGATTCCACGCCCCGAGACCGAGCAGCTTTGCGATATCGTGACCCGTATGGCATTGTCTGCCGGGAGAATCGGTTCGGTGCTGGACCTCTGTACCGGGTCAGGCTGTATTGCATGGACATTGGCAGGGGCATTTCCCGGCGCGGAAGTCACGGGCGCAGATATTTCCCCTGAAGCTTTGGCAATCGCGTCAGGGCAGGACATTGACCTTCCCCACGGCTGCCGTCCTCCGAAATTCGTCCGTTATGATGTGCTTTCTGGAGCGGACGGCATTGACGGGGAATTCGACATCATTGTCAGCAATCCTCCGTATGTCAGGGAGAGCGAAAAATCGATGATGAGGAAGAATGTCCTGGAGCATGAGCCGGGGCTGGCTTTGTTTGTCCCAGATGACGATCCTTTGGTTTTTTACAGGGCGATTTCTGCTGTTGCAGTGAAACGGCTAAGAGCAGGCGGCATAGGGGCTGTGGAAATAAATGAGGCTTTCGGCGGCCCTGTAGCCGACATTTTTTCTTCTTCAGGGTTCGGGGAAGTTGGAATCATTGAAGATTTTCGCGCCAAAATCCGCTTTGTGACTTTCAAAAAATAGCCTTGCACAGTGCTCAGGCAGCGATTTTGAAAATTATCCGTGTTCTTTTTCGGAACACGGATAATTTTTTATCCCTTTGCAAGTGTAAAACCGACACGGTCCAGGTGAGACCGGTAAAAAGTGATGTTATGAGAGCATATGCATTGATGGTAATGGCGGCTATGTTTGTCCTGCCATGTTGTGAGGAGCTGGATGATGACCCTCAGAAATATCTTGAAGGGCAGAAAGTCCCGGTGCTACCGTTAGACGGGGTGGCGGAAATCCTGTCGGAAATACCTATCGGGGAGGAACAGGTCAGGGAGGTGTACAATGCTGTCACATCCTCTTCGTGGAACGGCTATGATGAAGAATACATGATGAAACACCTGTTCAGCGAGCCGGGAACGGGTGTGGGAGATGACCGTATCGGAGTCACAGCCATGGCATCCAAGAGGGCTGCGATGAAGGCGAAGGGGATAGAGACCAAATCTTCGTCTGACTATGATCTCCCGTTGAGGTCGTTGATTGAGGAATATCTGTATGAGAAGGAGAAGTCGGGAAAGTCTTTCGTGAAGTCCGGAGGCCAGGAGCTGACAGCAAAGGAATATCTCCAGGCATTGGAATCTTCCGATATCCAGATTTACTGGCCGTATTCGGAGAACTGGGACGGGGACGGTTTCCCTGTCATAACATTCGACCCTGATGACGGGGGCACGACCAATGTCGGATATCAGCTGACGACCGATGCAGACGGCAACAGAGTCGTTGAAGAAGTCATAGTCGATGAGGAAATGGCGATGCAGCGTCCTGTATGGGTCGTGAACCGCAACGATGACAGCGGGTATACTTCGCTTGAAATGTTGAGGATGCAGGAGCCTGAATGGGGCGGAGGCGGCGGAGAAATCATAGTCAGACCCAAACTTGCTTCCTTTGGCAGCAAGACTGTCATTGAAGGTGAATCAGGCACTGAGCTGAAAACTCTTGTCCTCAAGGATTTCACAATGCACAGGAATTTCGACCCGTGGTTCGCCGGGGCATCCGAATTTTTCGTCAAGGTGGGTTCGGTGGATGGCTTTTCGGCAAGCACGGAGGCTGAATTGAAGCTGTATTCACCTTCAGTGACTGATTTTATGATTGTCGTGAAAAGGAAATATGTGGGAGAACCGCAGAATTTCAATGCAGTCCTCGTTTCGGACTGGACAGAGCAGCTGACCCACTGTGCGCTCATCATTACTGAAGATGACGGAGGGACGAAAACATCGTGGAAATGTTCCGCAGTGGTGAAAATCCAGTCCAAAAGCTATGGCTTTGAAATCAACCTTCCGATAAATACTCGGGATGACATAGTGTGGAGAG
>JADIMD010000112.1 GCA_017695015.1 Candidatus Cryptobacteroides faecigallinarum
AGCCCACAAAGGCCACATTGATCCGGTACCGACCCTCCTTGCGCACATGCAGGATGAAGTCACCGCTCTCGTCCGTGGCACAGATGGCAGCGATCCTCCCTGTCGAATCCACAACCGACACGTTCGCGAACTCCACCGCCCTGCCTCCGTCCCTCTCCCGGACACTGCCGACTACAGTCGTAACCGCCGCATACGAATATGCTGCCGACAAAAGGAAAATAAAGAACACGAAGGCTTTCAATGTTCCGGGCAAATGATATCGGAAAAAGCTTTTCATAGGATTCAAATGAATAACAGCGGACCAAGTTATGATTTATTTCCCACAAACACAACAGCCAGGCCGCTATCCTATAAGAATTTTAAGTCCGATGGCAATCAGGACAGCACCGCCGGTAATCTGCGCCGGCTTGCCGAACTTGTGCCCTATGGCACAGCCCCCGACCACACCTGTCACTGCAGCTGCAGCGGTCACCGCAAATACCGAAATTATGGAAATGACAATGGAGACGGTGTCTATTTCAGCCATTGCCAGCGACATTCCCACAGCAGCGGCGTCGATGCTCGTGGCGACAGACGCCAGGACAAGCTGTTTCAGACCCGACAAATTCACCGATTCCTCGCCGCCCTTCTTCAGTGCTCCACGGATCATATTGACACCTATATAAAGCAGGAGCAGGAAACCCACGACTCCAGCTATGCTTTCAATATATCTGACAATGGAATTGCCGAAGAGCCATCCTGCTGACAGCAATGCAGTCTGCATAAGGGCAAAGGACAAGGCCACTTTCGCCGTATTCCCGAAATTTATCTTGCCGAGGGTGACACTGCCGCACATGGACACGACAAGCGTATCCACGCTCAACGACAAGGCCATAAGAATAATTTCTATAATTGCCATAATATGAACATATTTTACGGACGGAACTCCTGTCTGTTGACAATGGAGCGGCCGAGCGTAAGTTCGTCCGCATATTCCAGATCATCTCCGAATCCGAGTCCCCTGGCTATGGATGAGACCCTGACTCCAAGCCCGGAAATCTGCCTGTAGATATAGAATGCCGTAGTCTCCCCCTCCACATCTCCGCTCAGGGCAAATATGATTTCGACATCCGAAGGAGCATTCCCTTCCAGGTCTACCATATCGCGCACCCGCTCCACAAGACGGGAAATCGTCAGATCAGACGGACCGATGCCTTCGATAGGAGATATTATGCCGCCAAGGACATGGTATACCCCCCTGTATTGCCCTGTATTCTCGATGCTCATCACATCCCGTACGCTCTCCACCACGCAAATTGTCCTATGATCCCGGCTGCGGTCGGAACAGATGGAGCATACATCTCCGTCCGAAATCATGCTGCATTCCCTGCAATATTTCACCTCGTCCCTGAGCCGGTTAACCGCAGATGCGAAGTGATGGACATTTTCCTGCGGCTGCTTCAGAAGATGCAGGGCAAGCCTCAACGCCCCTTTCTTCCCCACTCCAGGAAGAGAGGAGATAGCTTCAACCGCATCTTCAAGCAATACGGATGGATATTTATCTTTATATGCCATAACTATTCATTTTCCTTGCACCTCATTTCCCCTGCGCCCGCCATACGGCTCAAATCCCGTCCTCGCTTTCCTCAGACACCCGGGCCGCCAGCACATCCAGCGGATTTTTCACGAAACGGATAAACTTCAGCCCATACTCTCCTCCGAGCCTCTCCAGTTCTGCCCTGCATTCCGTCCCGACAGACCCCGCCACCGCTATGTCATAGCTGTCCAGCCCATATGGCAGCACCGACCTTTCAATAAAATTCCTCAGATTCCGCTCCACGAGGCCGTCTGCATAACTGTCTCCTCTGCATGAGAGCACAAAAGGAGCAAACGAAGCGAGATACCCTGCCGGATTGTCACCTTTATATACATTCCTGACTATCTCCCCGTATGACAGGTCCGGATATTCAGATGCAAATTTCTCAGAGATGCTTTCCGGAAGCATTCCCTTGACATAATCAGCCAGAAGCATTTTCCCGAGGGCACTGCCGCTTCCTTCATCCCCGAGTATATATCCTCCGGGATGGATATTGGAAACTATTTTCCTTCCGTCATATACACCGCTGTTGGACCCTGTGCCTAAAATGCAGACTATTCCGCAGGAGTCGCCAAGCCCGGCTTCAGCTGCAGCAAGCAGATCCGAGCCATAGACGGCTTCCGCTCCCGGGAAGACATTTTTCAGCACGCTGTCAAGAATCAGAATATTACGGGAATCAATCACCCCTGCCCCATAATACCGGATCTTCCCTACAGCTGCCGCATTCTCCGCTCCCATCATGTCCGCCGCTTCAAGCACGGCAGAGAGGACAGCCTCCTTCGTCATGACGGCAAGGTTGATTCCTGAGGCCTTGTATTTAAGCACTTCGTCCCCACCTGTCAGGACCCACGATGTCTTGGTTCCCCCTGCATCGGCAAGCAATGTCAGCCTGCCGCTACCGTCTGTATTTCCTTTCCCGTCCATCAGCAGCGACTTTACCGATTCTTATGAAACATAGACTCCATTCCTTTTCCAATGGATATACCCGTAGACGGCCGCTATGGTGTACATGGCGTACAAACTGGTCATCCAATAAAGTCCCTGTGAAAAGCACAGCGCTGTGGACATGATATCCGCGACTATCCAAAGCAGCCATTGTTCGATATATGAGCGGCTTAACATATAGGTAGCCACGGCACTGAGCACAGCTACGGCAGCATCCAGTCCGGACATCGGATCTCCGAGCCAGACCAAAAGCAATCTCAGCAGGACAAGCCCAGCAATAAAAAATACGGCACATCCGAGCACAGTCTTCCATCCAAGCCTGTTGAGATGTATCCTGTCTCCTCCATGCGACTCTTTTTCTTCTGCGGCTTCTGCGGCGGTGGCTTCCAGCCTACCCTGCATATCCCCATTCCCCGACATCACAGCCAGCTTTCCGGCGTCCCTTCTCCACTGGTACAGCCCCCAGAAGGAAATGCAGAAATAATAGGCATTGACGGCGACGGACGCATACAGATGCTGGCACATAAAAGTATATATGGCAGCTATGCTTGTAACTACGCCCACCACCCACATGAAATTCTTCTGCCGTATCTCAAGGACAATATAGATCACTCCGGTCAGCAGAGTGAATATTTCCATGAACCTGTCCATATCCCAGGGGACTTATCCTGTCTATGCCGTTAAAGCACTTCGATAAGCTCCACCGTAAAGACGAGGGCGCTGAATGGAGGGATGGCACCCGGAGCACCAGCCTCACCGTAACCGAGAGTGTAAGGGATATAAAGCTCGTACTTGGAGCCTTCAGACATCAGCTGCAGACCTTCTGTCCATCCTGAAATCACCTGATTCAGACCGAAAACCGTCGGCTGCTGCCTGTCATAAGAACTGTCGAACTTGCTCCCGTTGATAAAACGGCCCTCGTAGTGGCATTTCACCTTGCTGGTCTTGCCAGGCTTCTTGCCGCTCCCTTCCTTGATGACCTTATACTGGAGTCCGCTCGGCAGCACGGTTACACCTTCCTTCTTTGCATTTTCCGCAAGGAATTCCTCTCCCTCCTGCTTCACCGCAGCATTCACCGCTGCAGCTTCCGCCTTCTGTTTCTTTTCAATCTCTTCGAAATATTTGTCAAGGAGACCTGCAGCCTCCTCAAAGCTCACTGCCGGCTCCGCCCCTGTCAGCACAGCCTTCACTCCTGCCGCAAAATCATCGAATGCAATGTCCTTGACCCCTGATGAAAGCATATTATGGGCAACGCTCATGCCCAATGCATAACTGTTCTTGTCCATATAGATGTTATTATCCGATTACAAACCTGCAAAGATAATCCGAATTTGAGAATCTGCCCCATTTCTCAACGAAAATCTCCTGCAGAATCCCTTTGCGACAAGATTTTTTCCAGGTCCTTCGATTTTCTCACTCTGACTTCCGCTGATCTTATCCCGGATTCGATTAAGTAATACAGGCGCATTGCACCCTTTCCATACCGGCATCGGAACAACACAGCATATCTCCGCGTCCTTCAAGCAATTCCGCACCCGAAGCCTCAATAAGAGTATACGAATCCTGCCCCGTTGCGGCTCAATATGATGAATTTCTCATAATAATTTGATTTTCGGCAAAGACATTAGCGTTTTATGATAATGTCTGAGATGTAATGAAATTTGTTCCCAGGATGATTTATTATGTCATGTTTTGACATATCAGGAGCTCATCTTTGTATCAGACAATTATAAACGACAGATATATGATTAAGGCAAAGACAATGACACATTGGGAAAATGAGAATTACGATTATCCGTTGCCAGATGTTTCCCATTTTTCAAAGAAAGAAGCTAAAAAGCTGAAAATAAGAATGAGTATCAACACATACCCTGCTGCTAACTTTGTGCGCAGGTGTAAGAAAACGCAGCCCACTGACCTTGTGGTAGCGGGCTGCGGTGTCTGTATGATTTACCGGGCACAAATGCTCCCGCCCGGAATGGGAGTTCCTTTCTTTATTGGGGTTATACTTCGGTTATATTCCGTTTCGGGCGGAACTTTTCCCGCCCGACGGTTTACTGTTCCTTCTTCAAGGCAGGCAGGCTGTTGCCGTCTTTGAGTTCGTACTGCCAGCCTTTACCGCTCAGGGCGGCGTTCATGGCATCCTTGGCTCCTGACCAGTTACCGTCCGTCACCTGTGTGGTTCCGCCGGTGCCTACCTGGTCTTCACCGATGCCTTGTGTCTGGCCGTTGTCTCCCCAGTAGCAGGCGGTGATGAT
>JADIMD010000014.1 GCA_017695015.1 Candidatus Cryptobacteroides faecigallinarum
GCGCTCGTCTCGGGTCTCTGTCATTCTGAGCGCCAGCGAAGAATCTGATAAACCTTTCCATACTCGCTGACAATAAAAGCATTATTTCATACACCCAGATCCTTCACTCCGTTCAGGATGACAAGACGGCCGTTCTGGATGACAAATGCACGATCATTTTAAAGGGTAATAATGCGGATAGTCATTTAATTCATTGTCCAGAATTTGGATTGTTTAATAATTTTTATTTAATTAGCAATCTAACCGCATAGCCGCCATCTCATATGAAAATACAGATACTGGCACTTGTATTTTTCATTTGTTTGGGCAGTGTCATTGTTTCCGCTCAGGAAGCTGATCCCAAGCAGATGTCAGCCCTGAATGTAATAGTTACAGAGGCTGGGACGGGAGAACCGCTGCAGATGGCTACCGTGTATATTGTTCCGGCAGGGGATACCATAGTGACAGCATTTACTTTTTCGGACAAGAAAGGAATCGCATCGTTGAAAGATTTTCCGGCAGGCAAATATGTCGTCAATGTCCAGTCGCTTGGATTCAAGCCCTATGCTCAGGAATTTACATTTGAACCGCAGATATTAAGGACCGTTCCTGTAGCACTTGCAGAAAACATCGAGGAACTGAAAGGCGCCAGCATCACCGAAATGGGCGATTTGGTGACAGTGAAAGGCGATACACTGATATACAATGCCGCATCATTTCGCACGACAAGCAATGCTAACCTTGGTGACCTGCTGAAGAAGATGCCCGGGATAGAGGTGGACAAAGGGAGAGTCAAGGTAAATGGAGAACCTGTGAAAAGAATAACCGTAGAGGGGAAGACATTCTTTTTTGATGATCAGGCCAAAGCTTTGGAATATCTGCCGGCAATCATCGTGAATCAGATAAGGGTGATCGATAAGGAAAGCGGGGGAAGATTCGGAATGCCCCGGAAAGAGATGGATGTTAGGCTAAAGGAGGAATACAGGGAAGCATGGTTCGGGAAGGCATCTGCTGAGGGTGGAGTTTCTGTGAATGACAAGTCATCCGAGATGTTGGAAGACGGGGTACGCGGTCTTTATAATGCAAAACTATACGCCCAGTTCTATGGCGAAGATGACAATTTTACTCTTCTTGGAGGCGGCAATAATGCGAATGCCAGCCAGTTGTCGCGGAATGCATCCGGACTGTCAGATGTCGCATCGGTTGGGGTGAATTACAATACTTCCAGAATTCCGGAATTCACCACGGATGCAACAGCATCATACGATTTCAGTAGAGATAACAACCGCTCGGAATCTCACCGGATATCACTCTTGAGTTCTGGAGAACAGTTGGAGACAAGTCGCAGCCAGACGAATGTCGCTCTCAACAATTCTGCAAAAGCGGATTTCAGAATAACGCCACAAATGTTTCCGTCTTTCCTGGCGGAGGGGATTTCAGTAAGCGGCAGCTTCCTGTACAATCGAAAGAAAACAACCAGTGAAAGCAATTCGTCAACGACAGATGCTGCTGGCAAAGAACTTAACAACAGTGAATCCTATATGTCCGGAAATTCCGATGATTTCAATGCCGATGTGAATTTAAAAGGGAAATATTTTCTGGACAAGGAGCGAAAACATCACATCTCATTCGAAGGAAATATCAGATATGACGGAACGCGCGGAAGCAGCGAGGACTTCTCAATCACCCGTTACATGTCTTCGTCAAGCGGGCGGAATCTTTTATATGCAGACAAGTCAGACGGTCTGTCTTTGAGCGGAGGCGCTGATTATTCAGTTAAACTGGCCGATAACTGGAGCATATCTTCGGAATTGTCAACGGATTTCAGCACCTCCGCAGACAGTAGAGATGCAGAGAATGCAGCCGATTATAGCCGAAACGAATATTATTCCAGATATTCTGCGGATAGGAATATCAGTATAAGACAAGTTTTTGACGCCATATATGATATAAGACTGGATCAACAGAAATCTTTCAAGACAATTTTCGGATTGGGAGTCTACGAAGATAACATTTCCCGTTTTTCAAAAGCATTCGGAGCAGTGGAGAATGACACGGATTTATGGCAGATAAATGCCGGTCCACATCTCTTTGTAAGTTATCGGGACAGAGACTGGAACTATACCATAATGACGCAGGGAAGAAGCGTAGCTCCTCCACGGGGAGCAGCTGTCAGCACCATGCTTGATATCTCAAATCCTGTTGATGTTTCCACGGGCAACATATATTTGAAAACAGGTTATCATCAGGATGTCAATCTGAATGTAAGTTATGGTAGAATGCGATCCAGCAAGAATTATGTGATGATGAGACTTTCCGGTGCCATCGACATGAACGAAATTACCCGTGCGAGTTGGTATGATGTATCGGCTGTGCGATATTCGATACCGGTCAACTCCAAGCGTCCTCGTTATAATGCGAGTCTGAACATAACCTACATACAATCTCTAAATAAAAAGAAAAGCCTGAACCTTACGGTCATGTCAAAAGCTTTTTTCAGTGCCGGGACTATCTATATTGCCGAAGGTACTCTCGCTGGCATGGATATGGAAAAATTCGATTATGCCGAAATGATGTCATGGCTGTATGGAGATAAAGACGGCAGCGAGTTTTACAGTGGCAGGAGCGGCTTTATGGAAAACCGCACCAGGAACCTGAACTGGTCCCTGAATGCGGATCTGAAATACGAATTGAAGGACTGGTCTCTGAGAGCTGGAGCATCAGTGAACAACGCCCGTACAGGATATTCTGCCTATCCTGAGTCGAAGGTGAACAACTGGCGTTATAATGCGTACACGGAAGCTCTGTGGCAGAACAGGAGAGGCTGGGAAGTCGAAGGGCGCTTCGTCTTCAACGGCTATAGCGGCTTCAGTGAAGGTTATAATATCCCGGATTGGCTCCTGAACCTGAAAATAGCGAAAAGCATAGGGGCAATTACCATAAACCTTTCTGCATACGATATCCTCGGCAGCTCGAAATCATTCTCTCACATAGCATCCGCTGAATATGTGGAGGACACGTACCAGAACAATCTCGGCCGCTGTATCCTCATAGGGATTTCCTACAATTTCGGCAAGTGGAGCTCGTGGAAACAATCCAAGATGGAGATGATGGAACGGAAAAGCAATCTTTAATTTTTATGTATTAGATTAAGTATTCGCTTATCTATTGATTAAATTTTGTCTTTCCGCATTATTCCTCCATATAGGTCGGTTTATGTTAGGGGGATTTTTGCGGATAATCATTAAAATTTAAGCTAAATCGTTGATTTTTGAAATATTAGTCGTATATTTGCAGCCCGCCAAAATGTATGGGTGGGAATAAAGTATTTATAATCAACTAATTAAACAGACAATGCCTGGATTGATTGGAAAGAAAATCGGAATGACTTCCGTTTTCGGTGCTGATGGGAAGAATATCCCATGCACCGTAGTTGAGGCTGGTCCGTGTGTAGTTACGCAGATTCGTACGGTAGAAAAGGATGGTTATGCCGCCGTACAGCTTGCCTATGACGAAATGAAAGAAAAGCACACCAGCGCGCCTCTAAAGGGGCATTTTGCAAAGGCAGGAACCACGCCTAAGCACAAGATCGTCGAGTTCAAGGCGGACTTTGCTCAGGAGCTGAAATTAGGTGACACCCTCACAGTGGGCGATGTTTTCGCGAACACTGCTTATGTGGATGTTACCGGTACTTCCAAAGGTAAAGGTTTTCAGGGAGTAGTAAAGCGCCACGGATTCGCCGGAGTGGGTGGTCAGACACATGGCCAGCACAACAGGCTCCGTCACCCTGGTTCCCTCGGTGCGTCATCATGGCCTTCCCGCGTATTCAAGGGAATGAGGATGGCAGGACAGATGGGAAATGAAAGGGTGAAGATCTTCAATCTTGAAGTAGTCAAGATCATTCCTGAGAACAATCTTATCGTTCTGAAGGGCTCAGTACCCGGAGCCAAGGGTTCATATGTAATTTTGGAGGATTAAGGTTATGGAATTGTCAGTTTTGAAAATTGACGGAACAGAGTCCGGAAAGAAGGTTGTTCTCGACGACGCTATCTTCGGCATTGAGCCGAATGACCATGCGATCTACCTCGATGTAAAGCAGTATCTTGCCCATCAGCGTCAGGGTACGGCCAAGACAAAGGACCGTAGCGAGGTTGCATACAGCACCAAGAAGCTCATCCGTCAGAAAGGATCAGGCGGTGCCCGTCACGGAAGCCGCAAGGCAGGAATCTACACAGGCGGTGGAAGGGTGTTCGGCCCTAAGCCTCGCGACTATCATTTCAAGCTCAACAAGAAGCTGAAACAGCTCGCAAGGTTCTCCGCTCTCTCATACAAGGTAAAGGAAAATGCTCTGATTGTTGTTGAGCCGTTCACTATGGATGCTCCTAAGACAAAGGAATTCATCCAGATCCTCAAGAACATCAAGGCAGGGGACAGGAAGATTCTTTTCGTACTTCCGGAGAACTCCCAGAACATCTACCTTTCTTCTCGCAACCTTCCTGAAGTGAATGTGAAGTCTGTAGACGAGATCAATACCTACAACATCATGAATGCTTATTCAATGGTGATGGTTGACGGTGTGCAGGACATTCTCGCATCAAGGATCAAACGCTAAATTGATACGGAAATGGGAATAATAATTAAGCCTATAGTAACAGAAAAGATGACGGTTCTGGGCGATAAGTTGAACCGCTACGGCTTTATCGTTGATCGCAAGGCCAACAAGCTCGAGATCAAGAAGGCGGTAGAGCAGATGTACAATGTGTCAGTTGCGTCAGTGAACACTGCCAACTATCACGGAAAGAGGAAATCCCGTTATACCAAGGCCGGTATGCTCAGGGGTCGCATGAATCACTACAAGAAGGCATACGTCACTCTTGCTGGTGAGGACAAGATTGATTTTTACGCTAACATCTAACAGGTAAACGCAATGGCAGTAAGAAAATTCAAACCGGTAACCCCGGGACAGAGGAACAAGGTAATCAGTGCTTTTGACGACATTACCTGCAAGACCCCTTATAAACCGCTGCTTGAACCTATCAAGAAGACAGGCGGACGCAACAACCAGGGTAAGATGACCGTCCGTTATATCGGCGGCGGCCACAAGAGGATGTACCGTATCATCGATTTCCGTCGTGACAAGGACAACTGCAAGGCGGAAGTAATGACTATCGAGTACGATCCGAACAGAAGTGCGCGTATTGCACTCGTGAAATATGAAGATGGCGAAAAGAGATACATTATCGCTCCTAACGGATTGAAAGTAGGACAGATCATAGAGTCCGGCGCAGGTGTGGCGCCTGAAGTCGGCAACGCTCTTCCTCTCTCTGATATTCCGCTCGGTACACTCGTACACAACATCGAGCTCCGTCCTGGACAGGGTGCCGCAATGGCACGCAGTGCCGGTACGTTCGCTCAGCTCGCTGCCCGTGAAGGGAAGCATGCCATTCTCCGTCTGCCTTCGGGCGAGACAAGGATGGTGCTCGTTTCCTGCCGCGCGACAGTAGGTACGGTATCGAATCCAGACCACAATTTGGAGTCGCATGGGAAAGCAGGCCGCCGCAGATGGCTCGGCCGCAGGCCACGCAACCGCGGTGTCGTAATGAACCCGGTAGATCACCCGA
>JADIMD010000113.1 GCA_017695015.1 Candidatus Cryptobacteroides faecigallinarum
ATGAAATGGGATGTAACCCCTACTTCAGCAAACTTCTTCCAGTTCTCTACATCTCCTGCAACTCAGGGAACTACACTCGACCTGGATGCAATATTCTTCTACCAGAAGAACTAGTCCCGGCTAACATTCAATAAACCAGGGCGGCTCCATTCGCAATGGTATGGAGGCCGCCCTTAAATTATTAGAGATGAAAAAGATATTGTTTTTGATACCGTTCCTGTCTCTCGCAGTGGCATGCTCGGGAAATCTGAACACAGGTGAAGAGGGCGGTCCTGCAGGATCCGGCACAGGTTCAGGAGAAACTGACGGTTACAAGCTCGTATGGGAGGACCAGTTCAATGACGGTGCCCTCGACGTGAGCAAATGGTATATTGAAGTCAACGGTGACGGCGGCGGGAACCAGGAACTTCAATATTACAGAGCAGAGAATATCTCTGTAGGTCCTGACGAAGATGGTAACGGATGCCTGATAATTACAGCCAGAAGAGAGAATTTCAACGGCAAGAGCTTCACTTCGGGAAGACTGAACACCAGCGACAGATACGAATTCACCCACGGGAAGGTGGAAGCCAGCATCAAGCTTCCTTCCACAGCCAACGGGCTTTGGCCTGCATTCTGGTTGCTCGGGGCTGATTATGACACCAACGGCTGGCCCCGCTGCGGAGAGATAGACATCATGGAGATGGGCAATTCAGCCGGGATCTCCAGCGGCACCCAGGACCGTTTCTTCAACGGGGCAGCCCACTGGGGCTTCTACAGGGACGGTGCATATCCTAACTACGCCAACAGCAAGACCAACAGCTACAGCCTCCAGGACGGGGAGTTCCATCTTTTCACCCTCATCTGGGACGAGAATTCCCTGAGCATGTATCTGGATATGGACAAATATCCTGACAATGCCCCTTACTACAAGATGGATATCAATGACACTTCTGACGACTGGAGTACGGGGCTTTATTTCCACCATGACTTCTTCATAATCTTCAATCTTGCAGTCGGCGGACGCTTTACCGGAATCCTGAACGCGTCAGGCATCACTGCCCTTCCACAGGACGGGGACGAAGCGAAGATGTATGTGGATTATGTAAGGGTTTATCAGAAAAATTAAAGCCATATGAAATTCAGATTGTCTCTTGTGCCGGTCTTGATATCGGCTGTAGTCATCTCCTGCTCCAAGAATGCAGGCATAGAGCCTGTAACTCCAGACATGGCTAATGTGTCATATCAGGCAAAGAGCGCAAAAAGGGGAGTGAGCTATAATTTCGACCAGCTTCCCCAGTATGATATCCCTTTGCTCGGTCCGGCAATATCATGGTCATACAACTGGTCCAGCAATGTCCCTTCGGAAACGGCACAGTCCCTTTTCTCGGAGTACGGCATGGACTGGTGCCCGATGATCTGGAATGAGAAATACAATCCTGACAATATCAGGACTTACAAGAGGGCTCATCCTGAAGCAGAGTATATCCTTGCATTCAACGAGCCTAACTTGACGGACCAGGCGAACATGACTCCTGCTCAGGCAGCGGAATACTGGCCTGATGTGGTGGCTCTTGCAGACGAACTCGGAATGAAACTGATTTCCCCAGCAATGAATTACGGTACTCTTGCTGGATACAGCGATCCCTGGAAATGGCTTGACGAGTTTTTCGCCCAGCCTGGTGTGTCTCTGGATGATGTGGACGGGATTGCCGTGCATTGCTATATGGGAAGCGCCACCGCTCTTATGGACTATATAGACGGATTCAGAAAATACGGAAAGCCGATATGGCTGACTGAGTTCTGCAACTGGGACAACGACAATATCAGTGCAGAGCAGCAGATGAAATTCATGGTGGATGCGATCAACCGCCTTGAAGCTGATAATGATGTATTCCGTTATGCATGGTTCATACCTCGCGGCAACGGAGAGGAGCAGTGCCACAATTCTTTGATTACCGGCGGTCGTCCTCCGTTTTCTCTCACCGAGCTCGGCGAAGTGTTCGTGAACCTGTCCACCCAGGACAAGAACCTTTATTATACACCGGGTCAGATTATCCAGGCTGAGCATTATTCTGCATGCCAGGGAGGCATCACAGTAGAGCCGACTACCGATGAAGCCGGATTGCTGCATATCGGCAATCTCGTAGCAGGGCAGAAAGTGGAATATCAGGTTGATGTGCCAGGCGGCACCAGGCAGATGGAGCTCAGGGTCAGGACTTATCTCGCCACTTCAGTGGATTTTACGGTGAACGGCAGCAAAGTCACGGTAAACCTGCCTGACACAGGACGCTCATGGAGCACAATCACAGTCGAGCTTCCGTTTGCAGACGGGAAACAGACCATTGCCATAGAGGGGACCAACGATATATCTCCTATGTTCAACTGGTTCAGAATCCTTTGATTTGACTATACTATACAACAAAACTGCTGATGACTGTTTGCATGGCAAATACCATCAGCAGTTTTATTATGCAACAGCAGGTCTCCTATTTCCTTGCTGTCAAAGTGGAGATGAAGTTGCTTATATTCATGATTATATATCCGGTCACCGCCACAATGAAAATCATGGAGAACTGCAGCCCGAACAGGAATATTGCAATTGTCACGGCAACGCAGAAGCCGATGAAGCCTATTCTCAACTTGTATACGATGCTGTCTTTCTGTCCGGCCTTGAACTTGAGGGAAAACATCGGGATGCGGCTGACCAGAAGTGCACAGAGTATCAGTGACAGGACCGGTATGAACAGCCTTGTGCCTGCCCAGGGGGCAAGGAAGCTGTCAGGAGTCTTGCAGATATAATGCACGAGAGCTCCGCAGAGCATGGCGCAGGCAGGCGTCGCGAGACCTATGAAATTGTCTTTCTGGGAGTCGTCTATGTTGAACTTGGCAAGTCTCAGGGCGGAGAATACCGCAATAGCCAAAGGAATGTAGCTCCATGCGGAAGCGTTCCCTGTCTCTACCATCAGCCTGTGCAGCATTATTGCCGGCAGCAGCCCGAAACTCACCATGTCCGAGAGCGAGTCAAGTTCCTTCCCGATGTCGGTGTGTGCTCCGAGTGCCCTTGCCGCGAACCCGTCGAGAAAATCGAACACAGCTGCGGCTATCATCAGGTAGAACGCGCTTTCCAGCCTGCCTTCAAAAGCACAAATCACACCCACGGCTCCGCAGAGGAGGTTCATGGATGTGATTGTGTCAGGAATGTGTCTAATGATTTTCATAGCATTTCCTGTTAAGGAAGCCTATTTTATCCCGAGTTTCTTCTTGATGTCCTTAGGGAGGGCGTCCTTGTGGACGACGATGTTAAGAGTCTTGTATCTTACGAATGCGTCTGAGACATACCAGATGCCCTTGTATTTGCCTGCATCGCCCCATGAATTCTTGACCATGAAGAACTTGTTGCCGTTCTGGTCCTGTGCGAGGCCGTAGATATGCATTCCGTGGTCATCGGTTGTGAGCTTGTTGTCGAATTCTGTCTGGCGCATTTCCTGGGTTATCTGCTTCTCTTCACCGGTGGTCTCGACCTGTTTTTCGTCAGATTTTTCCTTGCCGACCCAGCGCTCCTGGTCAGAACCTGCCCCAGGTTTGATGTCCACATCAGGCACTGTAGCGACTCCGCTGCCTGTGAAGCCTCTCTCGCTGACATCAGAGCCCCATGCGATGGTGTAGCCTTTGTCTATAGCGTTGTACATCACCTCCATGAACTCGTCTATCGGAAGGTTGTATGCGCTGTCCCAACGCCAGTTGTCGCGAACCTCGATAGGAAAGCTCGTGTAGAAAGGATGGTGGGTGAAAGAAGTGAGGTTGACATAGTCGGCGGTGTTGATGCCGAGGTAGTCCCTGAATGATTCAGGAGTGTATGTCGCGCCCTCGTATTCGAATTCTTCCGGATATTCGCCGAGATATGCCGCGATGACCCCGTCATATCCTTTGATCCAGGCAGGTGTGAGCTTGCGGTTTGGATTCTGTGCTATGGCTTCCACATATGCGAGGAGCACGGCGTCAAGTTCTGCCTGCTCAGGCTTCTCTGTGCCGTAGTTCATCCCGTGCATTGCTGATTCAGGGACTATTCCGTAATCTGAAATCACATGGAACACATCTCCGAAAGAGCTGCCGGCGCTGAATCCGAGAGCTCCGTCAACCCTGATATATTTGACAGCCCTGTCATGGTATGATTTCCCCACGACGAACATTTCAGAAAGGTCGAGGGTGTCTCCCTTGGTCCTGAGAATTTCGGACTCGATGAATGAAAGGGCTGAGAAACACCAGCATGTGCCTGAACGGTACTGGTCCTTTACGCTTGTGACAGGAGCTTCCTTTATCACAGTGAATTCATAGTCAGACGGATTCTTCGGAGTCTCCGAATTGTCCTGTGCAAAGGCGCAGGTCGCTGAAAAGGCGATAGCTGCAGCCAGAAGGAGTCTTTTCATTATCTGTTCTTTTAATAGTTAATTGTTCAATACATCCTTCGTTTTGAGAAGGTCAAACATACAAAGATAACAAATATTTGTAAATTTGCAGACTGCGAA
>JADIMD010000114.1 GCA_017695015.1 Candidatus Cryptobacteroides faecigallinarum
GATTGCACCGCGGACTATCTCTAGAACATCACAAGAACTTTATCAAGTGGTATCTCTTTTTCAGAGAAAATATCAACAAATCAAGCGCAAAATAATCGCTAATTACCAACTACTTTTTGCACCATTACCTGACAGCACGGCATTTGTCGGCTTTGACTGATACACCGGATCCTTCACTCCGCCTCCGGCTCCGTTCAGGATGACAGGCTATAGTTCAGGATGTTTATATTCTCTGCCTCTAGGAATGAACACACTTTGGCAATTATGCCGATCGTGTCTTTCCCGACGACCGTAATTACTGATTTCTGCATGGTTATGCCTGTTTCTTTTCTTCCTTGAGCAGGTCGCGGATCTCTTCGAGCAGGGCAACATCTGCCGGCTTAGGCGCAGGTGCGGCTGGCTTGGCCTCCTCTTTCTGCTTGAAATTGTTGATAAGCTTTATTACAATGAAAATGGAAAATGCAATGATGGTGAAATCCACTGCGGTCTGGATAAAGTTACCGAAATTGAGGGAAGCCTCGGCAACCTGTTTGCCTGCTTCAGTAGTGTGGGCTTCACGGATTACCCATCTCCATGAGGTGAAATCCAGTCCTCCGCTGATAAGTCCAATCAATGGCATGATGATGTCGTTCACAAGTGAAGTGACAATCTTTCCGAAAGCGCCTCCGATTACAACACCGACTGCCATGTCGATCACATTGCCGCGCATCGCGAATTTCTTGAATTCTTCCAAGAATTTCCCTGCCTTCTGGCTGGCATCTTTGGTCATTTCAGTTGTTTTCATAATGTTATGTTTGTTATTTTACCGCAGTCAAAGATACGAAAATATAGTTATGGACAATAAAAAAGCGGTCAGGACAGGAGTCCATGACCGCCAAAAATTATGCTGAGGTTGATTCTTATCTCTGGGCGAGCTGTGCATCTATGTAGAGAAGACCGCTGTCGCCTGCCTTTTTAAGCTTGTCGACGATACCTGCTGCAGTAGCTTCTTCTTCTACCTGCTCGCGGACATATTTCCAGAAGAAATCCTGGCTTGCCTTGTCTTTCTCTGCCGATGCAGTGTCGACTACGGTATTGACCAGTTCTGAAACATGGCACTCGTGCTGGTATACATGCTCGAATACTTCAAGTACGCTGCCCCAGCCTGCAGGAACTACATCGATCATTGCCACCTTGGCCTCGCCGCCTCTCTTGATGAGATAGTGAGCCATGTCAAGGGCATGTTCTTTCTCTTCTTCTGACTGTTTGTACATCCAGTGTGCAAATCCGTCCCAACCTTCTTTTTCAAGGTAGAATGCCATCTGGAGATAGAGGTTTGATGACCAGAGTTCAGCAGTGATCTGATCGTTGATGGCTTCCTCGAGTTTTTTAGTAATCATAATAATTGTAATTTAAAAACCAATAATCAAATTCACGGACTTTGGAGACATGCGGTTCAATTGTCAGGCATAATCCAAAGCCGATAAGCACGAATGCAATATGGATGCCATCCGGCAAATGCGGCAGATGCTTATGCCAGATTGTCAGTAAATGCCTCTTCCCCGTTAAGGATGACATTCCTGATAAAAGGCGTCTGGTAGCTGTACGGAATAAATGCCAGTGACGGTATCGGTGTGGTAATGATCAGGTTGGCGGTCTTGCCGGCAGCGATGCTCCCGAGAGAGTCACTCACTCCCATTGCGTAGGCGGTGTTCAAGGTTGTTGCTGTCAGCGCCTCCTCCGGAGTCAGATGCATCCTGATGCATCCTAAAGCCATTATGAACCTCATGTTGCCGCAAGGGGATGATCCCGGATTGTAGTCGGAAGCGAGAGCGACCCCGAGTCCGGCCCTGATGAAATCTTTTGCCCGGCCATATGGGATGCCGAGGAAGAAAGATGTTCCGGGAAGCATGGTCGGCATGGTTGATGAGCCTTTGAGAGCAGCGATTTCATTGTCGGTCGTCCTTTCGAGATGGTCTACAGAGAGGGCGTTGTGCTCCACTCCTACCTGTACTCCTCCTGATACAGCAAGCTCGTTTGCGTGTATTTTCGGGACAAGACCGTATTCCGCTGCCGCTTCCAGGATCCGCGCTGTCTGGCGTACGGTGAAAAAGCCTTCGTCGCAGAATACATCCACATAGTCGGCAAGATTCTCCCTGGCGATTTCGGGGAGCATCTCGCGGCATATGAGGTCTACATATTCTTCCTGCCGTCCGACATATTTCCTGCCCACGGCATGAGCTCCGAGGAATGTCGACTTGACAGTGACAGGGCTGGTTTCCCTGATTCTCCGTATCACTCTCAGCATTTTCAGTTCGTCAGCGGTGTCAAGTCCGTATCCGCTTTTTATTTCCACGGCTCCGGTGCCCATGCGGATTATTTCATTGACGCGGGACATCGACTGCCGGTAAAGTTCGTCTTCCGAAGTCTCGTGCAGCAGGTCGGCTGAATTGAGTATGCCTCCTCCTCTCGCGGCGATCTCTTCGTAGCTCATTCCTGCAATCTTGTCCCTGAATTCCCCGTCGCGGCATCCTGCATATACGAGATGAGTGTGCGAATCGCAGAAAGCCGGGAGCACACATCCTCTGGCTGCATCGATGACTTTGCATCCAGACGGAGCATCGATACGGGATGAAATGTCAGAAATCCTGCCATCCTTGACAAGAATGCTGACATCATGCATTGTCCCGATGACGCCCATTTCTTCCCCCTCCTTGCGGAGCACATCGGGGCTGCCTGTTCCATAGACAGCCCTGATGTTTTTTATGAGCAGCGTGTCCATCCTATGCAGATTGATTGTCCTTCCACTCCTGCCTGATGAAATCTATTGACGCATCGATATAAGGATGCATGTAGGTGTCATCTTCTATGAACAGCACTTTCTTGCGGTATGCTGCCACAATCTTCTCTATGCACCATGATGAGCGTGCAGGACGGCGGAATTCCAGGGCCTGGGCTGCGTTGAACAGCTCTATCGCAAGGACGCGTTCTGTATTTTCAACCACTCTTATGAGCTTCGTGGCTGCGTTGGCACCCATGCTCACATGGTCTTCCTGGCCCTGGGATGAAGGTATCGAATCTGCTGATGCAGGGTGGCACAGCATCTTGTTCTGGCTTACGATTGATGCTGCGGTATATTGAGGAATCATGAATCCGCTGTTAAGTCCCGGTTTTGCCACGAGGAATTTAGGGAGCCCTCTTTGACCAGAAATGAGCCTGTAGATTCTCCTCTCGGAAATATTGGCGAGTTCGGACATGGCGATTGCAAGGCAGTCCATCGGAATGGCTATCGGCTCTCCATGGAAATTGCCGGCGGAGATGATGAGGTCTTCATCAGGAAATACTGTCGGATTGTCAGTGGCGCTGTTGATTTCAGTGTTGATGACCGATTCCACATACCTGATGGTGTCCTTTACGGCCCCGTGGACCTGTGGTATGCAGCGGAACGAATACGGGTCCTGGACATGGACCTTCTCCCTTGAAACCAGGCTGCTGCCTTCGAGCATTTTCCTGAAAGCTGCAGCTGTTTCTGCCTGTCCCTTGTGAGCCCTTATTGCGTGTACCTGAGGCAGGAACGGCTCGATGCGGCCGTCATAGGCTTCGAGCGAGATTGCCCCGATTCTGTCTGCCCATGCAGAAAGTTCCTTGCAGCGGATCAGCGACCAGACGGCTATTGCACTCATGAACTGTGTCCCGTTCAGGAGGGCAAGCCCTTCCTTGGACTGGAGCCTGATGGGTTTCCATCCCAATTCTTCCCATAGTTCGGATGCCTGTCTTATCTGGCCCTTGTATTCCACTTCTCCCATTCCGATCAGGGGAAGGCTGAGATGTGCGAGAGGGGCGAGATCCCCTGAAGCCCCGAGCGAGCCCTGCTCGTACACTACCGGGCAGATGTCGTTGTTATACATGTCTATCAGTCTCTGCACTGTGGCGAGCTGCACTCCCGAGTATCCGTATGAAAGGGACTGAACTTTCAGGAAAAGCATCAGTTTCACTATCTCTTTCCTGACTTTCGGACCTGTTCCGCATGCATGTGACATCACGAGGTTATGCTGCAGCTGCGAGAGATCCTCTTCAGGAATGGTGATGTCGCAGAGAGACCCGAACCCTGTGGTGACTCCGTAGACAGGATGTCCGCTGTCCTTCATTTTGCTGTCGAGATATTCCCTGCACCTGACGATTCTGTCGATGGAATCTTTGCTTAATGTCAGTTTTGTCCCGCTGAGTATGATTCCCTTGACGCAATCGATGTCAAGCGGTCTGCTGTCAATTGTATGCTGTGTCATATATGTGGTGTATTGTTTTGAGTCGGTTTAACATATGTCTGAGACTATGCTTTCCAGCATGTCCCCGTCGGCGAAATTAGGCAAAGTCACCCTGAGTCCCGGAGTCTTCTCCATTTCCCGTCTGATTGCATTGATGGCGCCTTCGTTCCTTGCCCAGCTGCGTCTTGCAAGTCCGTTGTCCACATCCCACTGGAGCATTTCCCTTATGTTCCTGTCGGATTCCTCGCTGCCGTCTATGACCATGCCGAATCCTCCGTTGATGACTTCTCCCCAGCCGACACCGCCTCCGTTATGCAGGGAAACCCATGTCGCGCCTCGGAAAGAGTCGCCTATGACATTCTGTACAGCCATGTCTGCCGTAAATGCTGAGCCGTCGTATATGTTGGATGTTTCGCGGAACGGCGAGTCAGTGCCGCTGACATCATGGTGGTCACGGCCGAGGACTATCGGTGCTGAAATCACGCCCTCCCTGATGGCCCGGTTGAATGCGGAGGCTATCTTCATGCGCCCTTCCCTGTCGGCATACAGTATCCTCGCCTGCGATCCTACGACGAGATGGTTCCGCCCGGCCTCTTCGATCCATCTTATATTGTCTTCAAGCTGGCCTGATATGTCTTCCGGGGCAGTTTTTGCCATTTCTTTCAGTACATCGACTGCAATTCCGTCGCTCTTTGCCAGGTCTTCCGGGTCCTGGGACATGCATACCCACCTGAAAGGACCGAACCCGTAGTCGAAGAACAGAGGCCCCATTATATCCTGGACATATGACGGATACCTGAAACTTCCGTCCTCTTTCAATATGTCTGCCCCTGCCCTGGATGCCTCCAGCAGGAAGGCATTGCCGTAATCGAAGAAATACATGCCCCTGTCAGCAAGGATGTTGATGGCAGCGGCCTGTCTTCTCAAAGACTCTTTCACCTTTTCCTGGAACAGGGCAGGATTCTCGGCCATCATTCTTCCGGATTCTTCATAAGACAGCCCGACAGGGTAGTATCCGCCGGCCCATGGATTGTGCAGAGATGTCTGGTCAGAACCGAGTTCGACACTGATGCCGTCTGCAGCAAGCCTTTCCCAGAGGTCGACCACATTGCCCTGATATGCTATCGAGACGGCCTGCCTGTCTTCCTTTGCTTTCAGTATGCGGGGAATCAGTTCATCGAGGTTGTCATATATTTCATCAACCCAACCCTGCTCATATCTCTTTCTGGTGGCCAGCGGGTTTATCTCTGCAATGACGCTCACCACTCCCGAGATTACACCTGCCTTGGGCTGTGCCCCTGACATGCCCCCGAGACCTGCGGAAACGAAGAGCATACCTTTTATATTGTCCGAAGTCGCCTCTATGCCTTTGGCCTTGAGCTGCTTCCTTGCTGCATTCATGACAGTGATGGTGGTGCCGTGGACAATCCCCTGAGGACCTATGTACATGTATGATCCGGCAGTCATCTGACCGTATTGCGACACCCCGAGTGCGTTCATCCTTTCCCAGTCATCCTGCGAAGAGTAGTTGGGAATCACCATCCCGTTGGTCACCACTACTCTCGGTGTATTCTTATGGCTCGGAAAAAGCCCGAGAGGGTGTCCCGAGTACATCACTAAAGTCTGGGTGTCGGTCATCTCGGCAAGGTATTGCATCGTGAGCCTGTACTGCGCCCAGTTCTGGAAAATAGCCCCGTTGCCTCCATATATTATGAGTTCATGCGGATGCTGTGCAACCCTCGGGTCCAGATTGTTCTGTATCATGGCCATGATGGCTGCAGCCTGGGGACATTTGGCAGGATACTCGCTAATCGGACGGGCATACATTTCATAGTCCGGCCTGAATCTGTACATGTAGATGCGGCCGTATTTTTCAAGCTCTTCAGCAAATTCTGCGGCCAGCGCCCTGTGATGCTTAGGGTCGAAATATCTCAATGCGTTCTTCAGGGCAAGCACCTTCCCCTTCCTGTCAAGTATGTCTTTGCGACGCGGAGCATGGTTGACGCTCCTGTCATATGGTTTTGCCTGCGGCAATTCTGCAGGAATCCCTGCAAGTATTTCTTCCTTGAATGTCATGGTATGCAAAGTTTCAGTGTTGATGTTCAAATACGGCTGTCCACGATGCTGAGGATTTCTTTCTGGGACTCAACTGCGGCTGCAAGAAGGGATGAAGCCTCTTCCGTGAGCCTGTCCGCTGTCTGGCGGTCCGAAAGGCTTTTGGCATTTATCCTGACATTGAGTTCTGCTCCGATTGCTGAACACAATGCGGCTGCAGCTCCTACTCCTGCGTCGGAGACTGAACCTGGATTCCCCTGTTCTGCAACATATTTCAGCAGAGGAAAGACCTTTGTCACGGTCCTCAATGTTTTCAGAGGAACTTCAGCGGCATAAGTGTTCGCCTCTTCGATGGCCTTTTCCCTGGCTGCCCGTTCTTCTTCACTGCCTTTAGGCAGGCGGATTGCCTCCATGACCCTGTTGAATGCAGCCGTGTCCTCATCCACTAATTTCAGAAGCTCGTCCATCAGGGACTGTCCCTGCTCTGCCTGGTCGGAAAATTCTTTCCACCTGCTGTCCCAGCCGGGCTTGTGCGCAGACAGGTTTGCAACCATTGTCGCTAATGCGGCTCCGAGTGCCCCGGCATAAGCTGCAACGGACCCCCCTCCTGGAGCAACTGATTCTGATGCCGTTTCCCGGGCAAACTGGCGGCAGCTCAATCCGACCAGCCGTTCTTTTGACGGGTCGTCCGCCCCCATAAGATATTCTATTACCTTTTCTTCAGGCTTGAAAGGCTTGAGGTCGTCCAGCCCCATTGACTTTACTGCAATCCTGATAATCTCTTCCTCAGGGATGCCGAGAGAGCGCTGCTGTTTGGCAAGGTAATGCTTCCCGGCATCGACAAGCACTTTCTTAGGTACAAGGCCGACAATCTCTGTCCCGGTCACCCTGATCCCTCTTGCTGCGGCTGCCCTGCATACTTCATCGAATGCAGTATGGAGAGGTGTGGCGCCGATGTCCGTAATGTTCATGGACACTTGGGCGATACCGTATTCGTCTATGTACCAGCCTATTGCCTTGCAACCTTTCAAAGTGCCCGGTATCATTACTGTATTTCCGTTGCTGTCCTTTACGATTTTGCCCGTGACAGGGTCTCCCTCACGCTTAGGCCTGCCCTTTTCCCTCACATCGAAAGCTATGGCATTGGCACGGCGGGTGGAAGTCGTGTTGAGGTTGAAATTCACAGCTATAAGGAAATCCCGTGCACCTACATTTATGGCACCGCATCTTGCCACAGTGTCGTTGAAACTGTCAGGTCCGAAATCAGGCTTCCTTTCAGGATCGGCTATCTTTTCAGGAAGAGCCTCATATTCTCCTGCCCTGCATACGGCGAGATTTTTCCTCTTTGCCGTAAATGCCGCAGCTTCATAACAGTAGCACGGTATCCCCAGTTCACGGAAAATGCGCTCTGCCAGTGTCCTTGCCAGCTTCGCGCATTCATCAAGTGTTATCCCGGATACGGGAACTAAAGGAAGTACATCTGTGGCTCCTGATCTCGGATGGGCACCATGATGCTGCCTCATGTCTATCAGCTCTCCGGCTTTTCTGACTCCGCAGAAAGCGGCTTCTACAACCGCTTCAGGAGAACCTACAAATGTCACCACTGTCCTGTTGGTGGCCTCACCCGGGTCGATGTCAAGCACTTTGATACCGTTGCCAATGCCTTTGCCACCTTTCTGTATGGCTTCAACGATGGCTTCAATGACTCTCATGTCGCGCCCTTCGCTGAAATTAGGTACGCATTCTATGATTCTTTCCATATGCAAACATAACTGTCCCGTAAATTTATGAAACAGTTTTTACATAAACAAAGGACGGGAACAGTTTCCTGTCCCCGTCCTTGTAAGAGTATGGTGCTGATATTAGAATCTCTCTTCTGAAGATACTGTCAGCTTCTTGCGTCCATGGCGACGGCGTGAAGCGAGAACCCTACGTCCGTTTGGAGTAGACATACGCTCACGGAATCCGTGTTTGTTGCGACGCTTCCTCTGTGATGGTTGGAATGTTCTTTTCATATTCTGTGTTTTTTATATTATCGTATGGAGTTTTGGGAGTGCAAAGGTAGTGTTTTTCGAGTTAATTGCAAATATTTTCTATGAAAATCACAAGTTTCTCGGAAAAGTACGGGTCATCTGTCCAGCTGCTGATGCGCCATGTGTGGATGGAGTCGCTGCGAAGACGGTATTTCCCCATTATCAGGGAAAGTTCTTCCACCACATCTCCGCCCTTGAGATACAGGATGCCTTTCCTGTATTTTCCCTTGACCCACGGCATGAACTTGTCGAGCGAAGTCACTGCCCTGGATACGATGTAGTCGAATTTTCCGTCAATATCTTCAGCCCTTGCATTGACAGTCTCCACATTCTTGAGCCCGAGGCCTGACGCTACAGCTTCCGCCACCTTGATTTTTTTCCCTATCGAGTCACACAGGGTGAACCGCGCCTGGGGGAAAAGGATGGCCAGTGGTATGCCAGGGAATCCTCCTCCTGTGCCGAGGTCGAGGAAATGCATCCCTTCAGCGCTGATGCCGAATGTCTTCATGTAGCCTGCGATGGAAAGGGAGTGCAGGAAGTGGTGGAGATACAGTTCGTCGATGTCTTTGCGTGAGATTACATTTATCCTGCTGTTCCACTCCCTGTAAAGCTCTCCGGCGAGGCGGAACTGCTCCTTCTGCATCCCGTCCAGAGGCTGGAGCTTGTTTTCTATGATGTCTATGAATTCTTTGCAGTCCATGTTATTGCGGTTTGGGTAGACTTGTGGATATGGCTGTGCTGTCACAGCAGTTCGTCAGATACGTCCATCATTTTGAGAAGCAGCGCTTTTGCCCTCCTTATCCTTGTCTTGACTGTGTTTATCGGAAGTTCGAGCGCTTCAGCGATTTCCTTGTATCCGAAATTGTCTATCAGGTTCATCTTTGCGACAGTCTTGTAGTCGTCTTTAAGTTTCTCGATATTGTTCAGCCATTTGTCGTATTCCTGCTGGTTGATGATTTCATCTTCCGGATTGTGCATCGTTGCAGGGATTTCATTCATTTCCGTAAGCTGCTCGCTGATGGATGTCGTCGGCAGGTTGCTCTTTTCCCTGTCTTTGCGGCTGATGTGATCGAAGGCAGTGTTGCGCGCAATCCTGTACAGCCATGTGGAGAACTTGTAATCAGGGTTGTATGTCCCTATCTGGCTGAATGCTTTCTGGAAACTTTCCAGGCATATGTCCTCGATGTCTTCTTTCTGGCTGACATAGCGGGATATGTGGGACTTGACGCCGCTGTTGTATCTGGTATAAAGCACGATGAATGCAGCCTGGTCCTGTTCAAGGGCCAGGGAGACAAGTTCTGCGTCAGTGAGATTAGTGAGCTTCGAGCCAGTTTTTTCCATAATTGCAGTCTACAGTAAGTGGTACAGACAGTTCAATCACATTTTCCATTTCTTCGGAGACAATCTTCTTGAGAGCCTCAGTTTCAGACGCGAGGGCATCGAATACGAGTTCATCATGAACCTGCAGCACCATCTTGCTCTGGAGCCCTGATGCCTTGAGCCTTGCATCCACATTGATCATGGCTTTTTTGATGATGTCGGCTGCTGTCCCTTGTATTGGGGCATTGATTGCGTTCCGTTCAGCGAGGGATCTCACGGTGGCATTGCGCGAATTTATGTCCGGGAGATATCTCCTCCTGCCGAAAAGGGTCTCGGCATAGCCTTTTTCTCTTACGGAAGCGATGACTGTCTCGATGTATGTCGATACTGAAGGGAAATTCTCAAAATAGTCGTCTATGATTTTCTTCGCCTCTGACCTGGAAATTTTAAGCCGCTGCGACAATCCGAATGCAGAAATCCCGTATATGATGCCGAAATTGGCTGTCTTGGCAATTCTCCTCTGCTCGGGGGTGACATTTTCAATGCCTGTCCTGAAAATTTTAGCGGCTGTGGCGGAATGCACATCCAGACCGTGACGGAAAGCGTCCAGAAGATGGCTGTCCTGACTCAGGTGCGCCATGATCCGGAGCTCTATCTGTGAATAGTCTGCGGACAGGATCACCCCGTCTTCCCTGCTCGGGATGAACGCCTTCCTGATTTCCTTGCCCCTTTCCGTGCGGATCGGGATGTTTTGCAGGTTTGGCTTGGAAGAACTCAGTCTTCCAGTCGCTGTAAGTGCCTGATTGAAAGTAGTATGCACCTTCCCTGTCTTTGGTGACACATAGTTTGGGAACGGCTCGATGTATGTGGAGAGGAGTTTCCTGATGCCTCTGTATTCCAGAATCTCATTTATTATGGGATGCCTGGACGCAAGCGATGTGAGGGTTTCCTCGTCTGTAGAATATGTGTATCTTTTGTCTGTCTTTGCTTTTTTTGCCTTCGGGTCAAGCGCGAGCTTCTCAAACAGCACATAGCCTATCTGTTTGGTGGACAGTATGTTCAAATCAGGCTCCCCGGCCATCTCCCTTATCCTTTGCTGGATTTCCGCGAGTTCGGACGAAAGAGAACCTGCATATTGCTTCAGCTGATTGAGATCAATCTTTACTCCTGTGGTCTCCATGTCCCCGAGAACCCTGATAAGCGGCTCTTCTATTTTGTCATACAGGTCCATGAGCCCGAGGTCTTCTATTTCCTTCCTGACCTTTTCTTCGAGCATGGCAGTGACCACAGCCTCCTTCCCTCTGGAATTCTCCGCCTCTTCTTCCTCGTCGGTATCGAACAGGGACAGACTGGTTTTCGCTTGGTTCTGTTCCTGCTCCTCCAGACTGATGTTGAGGTAGCTTCTTGACAGGATGTCGATTCTGTGACTCTTTTCAGGATTGACGAGATAGTGCATCAGTTCGATGTC
>JADIMD010000115.1 GCA_017695015.1 Candidatus Cryptobacteroides faecigallinarum
TCTGGGCAGGGACAGCCCGTATTCCACTTCATCTCCTTTTATTTTCTGGGATTCCATGAATTTTACCCTGCTTTCATCTACTTTCCCGACAAGCTCCCTGAAGGCATCCAGCTGGTTGTTTTCGCACCCGAGCGCCACTACCAGCACTCCTGCGGCATTGGGATGATGCACCATGTCGGCAAGGATGCGCCTCGTGTTCTGGTGGTCGTCCCCGAGCTGGGAGCACCCGTAGTTGTGGGGGAACGCCTTGACCTTCTCGATTGCAGGATATTTTGCCGCTTCTTCATTGAACCTGCGGCAGATGGCTTCCGCCACTCCGTTTACGCATCCGACAGTCGGGATTACCCATAGCTCGTTGCGGATGCCGACCTGCCCGTCAGAGCGTCTGTAACCTTTGAAAGTGGCTTCAGACGCTGCTGGCGAGATAGGGGCGAAGGACGGGGAATAAGTATATTCCAGCGTTCCTTCGAGGTTGGTTTTCAGAACATTGTGGTCCACAAGACCACCTTTTACAACTGGTTTTATAAGATGTCCTATCGGAAATCCGTATTTGATGACATTTTCGCCCTCTGAAAAATCTTTCAGGGCCATCTTGTGTCCCGCAGGAATGTCAGCGGCAGCAGTGATTTCTTCCCCGTCTATCAGGACATGTGCCCCTGCAGGAAAATCATTGACCGCAACTGCGACATTGTCGGAGATATTTATCTTGATGAACTGAGCCATGGCCTTACAGTATTGATCTGACAGCAGCTCTCATCCCTTCGTCCTGGATAAGCTCCAGCTTATCGGCCACCATGTCGGTGAGACCAGGAATCCTGTTGAGGTCCTCGTCCCAGATGAATTCAGCGCCGAGCACTCCTTCAGCCACTTTCCGTACATTTCCCGTAGCCCACAGATTTTTGAGAAGCCCGATTATTGCAGCATCGTCATTAGGTACGATTTCAGTATCTCCCCTCATTCCTCCTTTATAATAGGTGATGATTCCTGCGAGTCCGAGTACAAGTCCATTCGGCAGTGAACCCTTCCTTTCGAGATATTTCTTCAGCCCCGGAAGGTCCCTCGTCTTGTA
Source organism: Candidatus Cryptobacteroides faecigallinarum (assembly GCA_017695015.1). GTDB lineage: Bacteria > Bacteroidota > Bacteroidia > Bacteroidales > UBA932 > Cryptobacteroides > Cryptobacteroides faecigallinarum. Next base: position 1,070 of record JADIMD010000115.1, read on the forward strand.
TTTAGGGAAGGAATTCAGCATTATGCTTGTCACGAAATGCTTCACATAAGGGTTGACAAAACGGTCTACGACATCCTTGGCAAACTGCTCAAGCTCTGCTTTCGGCAGGTCGAGGGTCTCTATGAGCTCATCGAACATCACCTTGTGGACGAACTTGCCGATTTCAGGGTCTTCCACACATTCCTTCACTGTGTCGAGCCCTGAAAGATAGCCGACAGGCGACAGCACCGTATGCGGCCCGTTGAGCAGAGTGACTTTCCTCGCATGGTACGGAGCCTCGCTCGGGACGAAAAGCACATTCAGCCCGGCCTTGTCGGCAGGGAATTCCTTGGCGATTTCAGCAGGGGCCTCGATTACCCACAGGTGGAAGATTTCCGCCTTTACGACAATCTTGTCGTCATATCCTATTCTCTGATGTATCTGGTCGATGGTGTCTTTAGGGTATCCCGGCACTATCCTGTCCACAAGGGTGCAGTACACTCCACAGGCTGTGTCGAACCATTCGCGGAAGCCGTCCCCGAGCTGCCAGAGCTCTATGTATTGGTGAATGCATTTCTTGAGCTCCTTGCCGTTGAGGAAGATAAGCTCGCACGGGAAGATGATGAACCCTTTGGATTTGTCCCCCTTGAAGAATTCATATCTGTGGTACAGGAGCTGTGTCAGTTTGCCCGGATATGAGGCTGCCGGCCTGTCCGTGAACTTGCATTGAGGGTCGAATGCTATGCCTGCTTCCGTAGTGTTCGAGATTATGAATCTCATATCAGGATTCTCGGCGAGGGCGAGATAGTCGTCAAAATCCCTGTAAGGGTTTATGCCCCTGTTGATTACATCTATCATTTCGATGGAGTCGACGGCCTTGCCCTTGTCTATTCCCTGGAGGTTGAGGTGGTACAGACCGTCCTGGGAATTGATCATGTCCACCATTCCCTTGTCGATAGGCTGCACGAGGACCACGCCAGCGTTGAAGTCTGTCTTCTGGTTGGTCTTCCATATTATCCAGTCCACGAATGCCCTGAGGAAATTGCCCTCCCCGAACTGAATGATTTTCTCGGGGTAACTGTTGGCATGTGCCGTTTTTCTGTTCAATGCTTCCATATATGAAATTTTTAATAGTCTGTCTTCCGCCTGGCGGATTACGGAAAGCAAAAGTAGTAAATTTCCGTGTCCGTTCACGGAATAATTGTTATATTTATCGGTCTTTGACAAATAGTCAATGATTTTTGAATATTTTTGCCGTGCGGCAGGTGAATGAAGACTTAATTTTGTCATGCGTTCTCCGCGGCAGGAGGCAGACGCGGCCAAGGCGTTGAATATCAATTAAACATTATAGATATGGATATATTGTCAAAGGTCAAGGAAAGTCTTGACGGAGTTGTGGACAGGAAGTTCATCAACGATGATTTCATGCTCTCGAACGACTATGCAAGGGAGCTGTATCATGAAAGTGCGGAGAAAATGCCGATAATAGACTACCATTGCCATCTTGTTCCCCAGCAGATTGCGGAGAATCACAAGTTCAAGGATCTGACGGAGGTATGGCTCGGAGGCGACCATTATAAATGGCGTGCGATGAGGGGGAACGGGGTGCCCGAGGAGTTCATCACCGGCAACCGCAGCAGCTACGAAAAATTCGAAAAATGGGCGGAGACTGTTCCGTACACCATGCGCAATCCTCTGTATCACTGGACTCACCTCGAACTTGCAAGGGTGTTCGGCATATATGACCTGCTCAATCCCCAGACTGCGCGCGCCATCTATGACGAATGCACAGAGAAGCTCCAGACTGAAGAATACAGGGGACAGGCTCTGATGAAACGATTCAATGTCAAGGTGGTATGTACGACAGACGATCCTGCCGACAGCCTTGAGTATCACAAATATATCAATGAACATCCGTTCGGAGTGAAGGTGCTGCCTGCATGGAGACCTGACAAGGCTATGGTTATCGAGAAACCTGAGCAGTACAGGGAATATGTCACAAGGCTGGAACATGTGTCTGGAGTCAGCATCAGCGGCTATCAGGACCTTCTCGATGCTCTCCGCAAGAGACATGACTTCTTCCATGAGATGGGCAGCCGTCTTTCTGACCACGGTCTGGAGACATTCTATGCGGAAGATTTCACAATGGAAGAAATAGACAGGATCTTCCGCAACACTCTGGCAGGAAAGATGCCGACAAAAGAAGAAGTCCTTAAATTCCGCAGCGCTATCCTGCTCGACTTCGCCCGTATGGATCATGAAAAAGGCTGGGTGCAGCAGTTCCATATCGGTGCCATCAGGGACAACAACACCAGGATGTTCAATGTACTCGGACCTGACACCGGATATGATGCCATCCATGATGTGCATTGCGCTGCAGCCGGACACAAGTTCTTCAACAGGCTTGCAATGGAGGACAAACTGACGAAAACCATTCTCTACAACCTCAATCCGAAAGACAATGAGGTGCTTGCTACCATGGCATACACATTCAATGACGGCTCGGTGCCAGGCAAGATGCAGCTTGGTTCTGGCTGGTGGTTCCTGGATCAGGAGGACGGCATGCGCAAGCAGATGAATGCCCTGTCAGCACTCGGGCTTTTCAGCAGATTCGTAGGAATGCTCACTGACAGCCGCAGTTTCCTTTCGTATCCTCGACATGAGTATTTCCGCAGGATACTGTGTTCGGTGCTCGGGGAGGATATCCAGAAAGGCAAGCTTCCTAAGAGCGAGATGGCATTCATCCATCAGATGGTGAAGGATATTTCATACAATAACGCGGCCCGTTATTTCGATTTCTAATTATTCCTGACTGAACAGAAAGCTGTTTTTTCCTATATTTGGCGCGCAAAATCGTGAATATATGGAAAAGACAGCTTTTCTTTTTGATCTTGACGGGGTGATTTTCGATACCGAAGGACAGTATTCGGAATTCTGGAGCAGGATGGCTAATGAATATTTCCCCGGTAAAGGGCTCGGCGACAATATTAAAGGCCAGACATTGCGGCAGATATTCGACACATATTTTCCGGATGACCTGCAGGCACAGGGGATGCTGACAAATGCCCTGAATGATTTCGAAAGCAGGATGGACTACAGATATGTCCCGGGTGTGGAGCAGTTTCTTGATGAGCTGAGGGCAGGGGATTATCCTGCAGCCATAGTGACGAGTTCCAACAGGGACAAGATGCGCAATGTCTACAGGGCACATCCCGAGATAAAGTCACTGTTCACCCACATTTTCACGGGCGAGGACTTCACACGCTCAAAGCCGGCCCCTGACTGCTATCTTCTGGGCATGGAGGTTTTCGGGACATTGCCTGAGAGGACATTTATATTCGAAGATTCTTTCAACGGACTGCAGGCAGCCAAGGATTCAGGCGGCAAGGTCATTGCCCTCGCCACGACCAATTCGCGGCAGGATGTCAGCCCGTATGCCGATCTCGTAATAGATGATTTTGTCGGGATGTCGCTTCCTTTGCTGTTTCAGATGCTGTGACACAGGCAAATACACAGAACTGACAGGCAGATGTCAGAAAGTCCTGCAGAGTTCCATCCCTTCTTCTATGGCGGCAGAGATTTTCCTGTCTATCTCCTCCTGTGAGCTGTAGTCCATGTTTTCAGCCGATATCACATGCAGTTCACCTAATCCCCAGAGGGCGCTGAGTGCCCTGATGTAGGGAGTCGCCTGCTCGAAAGGGTCTCCTGTGTGGATATTCATCCCTCTTGTAGTGATATACAGCACTTTCTGACATTTGCACAGCCCGTAGCAATGGGTGTTGTCGCTGTCGAATGTGATGTGGAACAGGGACATGTTCTCGAAAAACACTTTCAACGCTGAAGGGAAACTCATGTCCCAGAATGGGGCTGCAATGACGAGCCTGTCTGCTGCGGCGATTCTTCTTGACATTTCTGCATATTCTTCAGGAACTATACCGTTG
>JADIMD010000015.1 GCA_017695015.1 Candidatus Cryptobacteroides faecigallinarum
GTTTGAGAGTTGCTGCAATGTGGATCTGAAAGCGGCGCGGGAAGCAGGGATAGTTGTGACAGGGGTGAGGGACTATGGTGACGAGGGCGTAGTCGAATATGCGATAAGCGAAGTGGTGCGCTACCTTCACGGATTCGGGGAGAGGCAGTGGCGAGACAGAAAATATGAGCTCGGCGGAATGAAAGTCGGGGTTGTGGGCCTGGGCAAGACAGGCAGGATGACGGCTGACGCTTTTCTCCTTTTCGGGAGTGAGGTGCATTACTATAGCCGAAGCCGAAAGCCTGAAGCAGAAGAAGAGGGGATTGGTTATCTGCCCCTTGACGACCTGCTCGCGACATGCGATATCATTATGACTACCTTGCCTCGCAACACCATGCTTCTCAAGGAGAGGGAATTCGGCATCATCGGAAACGGTAAAATCCTGATAAATACCTCAATCGGACCGACATTTGATGTGGAGGCAATGAAAAGATGGCTCGTGAACAACCCTGACAGCAGCTATTTCTGTGACGGGACAGGAATGGGGACTCTCAGGGATGAACTGGCGCCTTACAGGAATGTGTTCTACACTCCGGCGGTGGCCGGAATGTCAGTCCAGAGCACAGGCAGGCTATCGAAGAAGGTGCTTGATAATATCAGGCAGTACATGGATGAGAACAATTAAAATCGGAATAATGGAAAAATTATCGAACAGAATACTGACAATCGAGGTCAGCAGTCACGGGGCTGAACTGAGCAGCCTGAAATGCGGAGACACGGAATATCTGTGGCAGGCAGATCCTGCTTACTGGAAGCGTCATTCTCCAGTCCTGTTCCCAATAGTCGGCAGTCTCTGGAACGGGAAATGCAGAATCGGCGGCAAGGAATTCGAAATGTCGCAACACGGTTTTGCCAGGGACATGGACTTCACACTTGTCTCGAAGACAGACAATGAGCTCTGGTACATGCTGGTGTCCGATGAATCGACCATGCGGAAATATCCGTTCCCGTTCCGGCTGGAGATCGGATACAGGATAGAGGGTCGCAAAGTGGAAGTGATGTGGTCGGTATCCAATTCGGGCGAAGAGGAAATGTATTTCCAGATAGGGGCTCATCCGGCTTTCTATTATCCTGATTACGCTCCCGACACGGAAAAGAGAGGGTTTTTCAGGCTTGAAGGAAGCGGGCAGAAGGCAGGGCAGAAAGAATATTGCCTGATAAAGGAGAAGGGGTGCGCAGATCCTTCTGTCAAGTATGCGTCTCCGGACCTGATTCCGATAGATATCCATACATTCGACAAGGATGCCTTGATTTTTGAGGACGGGCAGGTCAGCAAGGTCACCTTTCTGACCAACGGCATGAAAGAATGGCTGAGCCTTTCATTCGATGCTCCGCTTGTAGGGCTGTGGTCGCCTCCGGCCAAGAATGCGCCTTTCGTGTGCATAGAGCCATGGTATGGCCGTTGTGACAGGGCAGGATTTGAAGGGGAGTTCCGTGACAGGGACTGGGTGCAGCATCTCGGACCGGGAGAGACATTCAAGGCGTCATATATTATAGAAGTCTGCTGACAATAACGAAAAAGCCTCTCGAATGAGAGGCTTTCTGGTACTGGGTAGGAGAATCGAACTCCTATTGCAAGATTGAGAATCTTGAGTACTAACCGTTATACGAACCCAGCATTTTTCATTTGGGACTGCAAAAATAGGATAAATTTTCTTTGCCTCCAAATTTTTCTTGCGATGGCATCGCATTTATTTCATAAAAACGAAAAAAACAGCCAGTATCAGCAGCACGAATGCGACGAGATGGTTCCACTGCAGAGCCTGTCCCTTGAAAAGGAGGGTGGCTATCACGGTGAATACGGTAAGGGATATAACTTCCTGAATCACTTTAAGCTGCATCAGGTTGAAAGGCCCTCCGTTCTCATTGAATCCTATCCTGTTGGCTGGGACCTGGGCGCAATATTCAAAAAATGCTATCGCCCATGAGAAAAGAATGACCCCTATCAGCGGCCAGTTTGAAGATATCTTCATCTCCTGCAGCTTCAGATGACCGTACCATGCGAATGTCATGAATATGTTGGAGGTTACGAGCAGGAGTATTGTCCATATAGCTTTCATTTCCATCTCTTTTAATCGGGCGGCAAAGGTAATACTATGTGTTGAAAAAGCAAGCGATTTTCATTATCAAATCAGGATAGTTTGTTATCTTTGTAAAATGTGCGTGTGTGCGCGCTGACCATGAAAACCATATAACAATTCAGATATGACACTGATCAAATCAATTTCTGGAATCAGAGGAACAATCGGAGGCGCTCCAGGAGATGCTCTCACACCGATTGACATTGTTAAATTCACTTATGCATACTGTGTAAAACTTCGCGAAAGACGCCCAAAGCCGGCAGACGCGAGATACAAGGTCGTTGTCGGCAAGGATGCCAGAATCTCGGGAGAAATGGTGGAGCAGCTTGTATGCGGAAGCCTCATAGCTTGTGGAGTGGATGTAGTCAAGGCCGGTTTTGCGTCGACTCCTACCACAGAGATGGCAGTGATTTTCGAGCAGGCGGACGGAGGAATCATCCTGACAGCTTCGCATAATCCTAAACAGTGGAATGCCCTGAAGCTGCTGAATGAGAAAGGGGAATTTCTGAATGCAGCAGAAGGGGCAGCCATCCTTGAGTGCGCCGATTCGGACAATTTCGATTTCGCTGATGTGGATTCGCTCGGAACAATCGAGGAAAAGGATTTCACGGACATGCATCTAGACGCAGTGCTGGCCCTTGAAGCAGTGGATGCAGAAGCAGTGAGGAAGGCTGGATTCAAGGTTGTCCTGGATGCAGTCAATTCTGTAGGCGGAATCATCATGCCTCGTCTGCTCAAAAGGCTGGGCGTGGAATGTGTGGAGCTCAACTGCGAGCCGACAGGACAGTTTGCCCACAACCCGGAGCCTCTTCCGGCAAATCTTGTCCAGCTTTGCGATGCAGTGGTGGACAGCAAGGCGGATCTCGGCATTTCGGTGGATCCGGATGTCGACAGGCTGGCTCTCATCTGTGAGGACGGCAAACCGTTCGGAGAGGAATATACCCTTGTCAGTGTGGCTGACTATCTCCTTTCCTATGCAGCAGAGCAGGCAGAAAAGGCCGGTAAACCCGTGGAGGAAATCATTGCCCCTTACAAGCTTGCGACAGTTTCCAATCTTTCTTCTTCCAGGGCTCTGCGTGATGTGACCGAGAAGCATGGTGGAAAATATTACGCCTCTGCCGTCGGAGAAGTGAATGTCACGACCAGGATGAAGGAATGCGGAGCGTTGATCGGCGGAGAAGGCAATGGGGGAGTGATATATCCTGCCCTGCATTACGGAAGGGATGCGATGGTGGGCGTTGCCCTGTTCCTCACCAATCTTGCTCACAAGAAATGCAAGGTGTCTGAACTGCTGAAGACATACCCAGCGTACACAATCGCCAAAAACAGGATAGAACTCTCGGACAAGTCGTTGATTGACAAGATTCTCGACCAGATGAAATCCATCTATGCCAAAGAGGACATCAACGATATCGACGGAGTGAAGATTTCGTTCGAGGCAGAGCGCAAATGGGTCCATCTCAGAAGGTCCAACACCGAGCCAATCATCAGGGTCTATGCTGAAGCTCCTACTATGGATGAGGCGGAGAAGCTTGCAGACGAGATTATCAGGATAGCGGATTCCATAATCAAAGGCTGATGTTTTCATTCAGGACAACCGCGCTGGAGGAACAGCTCGACAAGGCGCTGATGGAAGGAAAGGTAGGCTGTTTCGGCACACAGAACTGCTGGGATATCGACAGACAGCGCTACATGTATGACATTTTCCGGGAGAGAGGCAATCTTTCCCGGATATTTTCTCCGCGTGACACGGAGCTGACTCCGGATACCAATCACATCGAGTTCTCCGCAGAAGAGTTGGACGGGCTTGATGCAGTGGTGGTGGAGATACAGGATGTTGGTACGAGGTATTTCAACTACACTGTCGATGTATTCCGTATGATGTCGATGCTCAAGGAGATGGAAAATCCCCCGTCCCTATATATTGTCGACCATATCAATCCTGCAGGAAGGGTGGTGGAAGGCACAATGCCGGCAACTTCTGACAAGAATGTGCCCAAGATTGCGCACAGGCACGGGCTTACTCTCGGCGAACTGGCCAATCTGTATCACAGCGAGACAGGGGCGAAATATCCTCTGCATATAATATCCGCCCTTGCGTCAGGAAGCAGCAAACAGCTGATGCCGTGGACTATAGCTCCGGCTTCGGATATCCCGGGCCTGTTCACCTGCGACATGTACAGCGGTGGAGGGCTCTGGAATAACACCAATGTTACGCCAGGCATCGGTACTGCCCGCCCGTATGAATACATTGGTGCTCCGTTCATCAAGACAGCTCCGTCCGAGCTTGTGCCTGTTGCAGACGGCGTTACATTGCGCCCGTGCTCGTTCACCCCGTCCTGCGGACAGTATGCCGGCAAGCAATGCTTCGGCTACCAGATACTTTTGGAGCCGGGTGCAGAATACCATTCCCTGATGCATACTCTCCAGCTGATACATTATTTCAATGACAGGTACCCTCGTGAGTTCCGCAAGGGCGACGAATTCAGGGCAAAGCTCGGGGATGACATCCTGTATGACTATATTGTCAACAAGGTGAGCTGGGCTGATGCCAGGGATCACATCAAGGTGGAGGAGCAGAAATGGATACGCAAGTCCAAGAAATACATCCTCTACGACGATTCTCCATACAGAATCAAATAAAACGGAGGTCCTGGCATATCTTTTTCTGCTTTTATGTTTGCAGAATGGATAAATGTGAGTATATTTGCAGCCCGAAAATAGTTAACTATAAATTTTTAAAGAAATGAAAGCAAATATTCATCCCGAAAACTACCGTCTTGTAGCTTTCAAGGATATGTCCAATGACACAGTCTTCATTACCCGCTCTTGCGCGAACACCAAGGAGACTATCGAAATCGACGGAGTAGAGTATCCTGTTGTGAAACTTGAAATCTCCAACACTTCACATCCTTTCTACACTGGAAAGATGAAACTTGTGGATACCGCGGGTCGTGTGGACAAATTCTATCAGAGATACGCCAACAAGAAGAAATAATTTATTTCGACGGTATACAAATAATCCGGATGATTCAAACCATCCGGATTATTTTTTGTCTTTTCCTGAACTGTTACAGGCCGACCATAATTGCGGCAATAAGTCCGAGGATTGCGTAGAGCTCAGGGAACGCAGCGTAGATCATAGTCTGGGTCATGACATCATGTCCCTGTGAAATACCTACGATACCGTTTGCGCAGACCTGGCCCTGACGGATTGCAGAGATAAGACATGCGAGTCCCACGCTGATGCCGACTCCGAAAAGGAGTGGTCCGTTGGCCGCAAAGTCCATCCCAGAAAGCTGCCATACCAGGAAGGCCACGAATCCGTAAAGACCCTGAGTAGCCGGCATCGCTGAAAGAATCATGTAGCTTGTCGCCTTGTCAGGATTCTTTTTCAGCGCTCCTTCTGCAGCATTTCCCGTGATTGTAGTTCCGATACTGCTACCTACCAGGGCGAGTCCCAGCATGAGACCCCATCCAAGATATCCAAGAATTTCGTTCATAATGTTGTTGTATTAAAAATTGTTTCTGTTTTTCTTTATAGATCCTTCACTTCGTTCAGGATGACAGTTCAGGATGTCATACCTCTTTCTTTATACTGAGCGGGTTATATGCCTTTCCGCTGCCTTCATAGCCGCTGTTCTTGAAGAATTCCACGAATGTGAGTCGCAGAGGGTGGACAAATGCGCCGAGGCATGACAGGGCAATGTTGAGGACATGGCCGATGATGAATATGACTGCAAACAGCAGCCAGTTCAGCCCTGGTACCGGGCAGGCGTCCATAATCATTCCTCCGAGCATGTTGAATGTGGAGCCGAGCATCCCTCCTGCAAGCCCGAGAGCATACAGTCGGATGAAACTCAGGGTGTCACCGAGCAATCCTGTAGCCATGTTGTAGGTATCCCAGAGTCCTGCCCCGATATTCACGAGCGGATTCCTCTTAGGGTCGTTGAAGATATATATCCCGAGACCGGAAATGATTGCAAGCACGATGAATATCCATTTGGCAATCTCTGACTGGAGCAGCCCGAGCAGGGTGATGCCTCCGAGTATGACGCCACCGACCACAAGCAGAGTCCATCCCCATGTGCCGAGGGTGTTCTTCAGTCCGAATCTGTGGGTGAAGCACATGGCTTTCATGACCATAGCGACGCAGGTGTTGAATATACCTATTCCTATGGCGAGCACCATGGCTGCCGGGAATCCTGCCACATCTCCGTTGAGCATGCACTTTTTCATCCAGTCAGGGATGAAGTTCATGGTGAGCATGTCGAATCCGAAGAATGTATGCATGAAAATTCCGATGAAGAATGTCCCGACCCCGAGCGTCATCACCAGAGGGGCAAGCTTTGCCATGCTTTTTACCTTCTTCTTCAGGAAGGCCCCGACTCCCACGAGCACAAGTCCGTATCCTGCATCTCCGAGGCACAGAGCAAAGAATAGCAGGAAGAACGGGGCAAGTACGGCAGTAGGGTCATATTCCCTGTAGGCCGGCATGCCATACATTCCCGTCAGCACTTCAAACATGCTGGCGAATTTGTTGTTCTTCAGCTTGATAGGAGGGTTGTCCTCTTCAGTCGCTGCCTCTGTCATATAGAATATGTCCATCTTGTCGAACTCCTCTTTCAGGTTGTCATCCATATATGAAGGAGCGAATCCGATGAAGATGTTGAGCCTGTTTTCTGCAGCAGATTCCCCGGATATTTCAGCAAGATAGAAATCCAGGTCGGTCAGCTGCCTGTCGTATTCCGCCTGCAACTCGTCCATATGTCCCCTGAGCTTTAGCAGAAGACCTTTCTGGGCTATGATTTCCTTTCTGGCAGCCTCTGCATCGGCTTCTGCATCTTCGTACGAACCTTCAGGAGCCTGGCATTCGTTTATAGGGAAACTGTACTCCTCCTTTGCATCGGATACGGTGACAAACCAGATGTTCGACCCGTTCTCGCTGATTATCTGCAGAGGATACATTTCTTCCCATGATTTGTCGAATGCCTTTTTGGAGACATTGTAGAAATGGACTTTCAGCCCTTTCTCTTCCAGACCGCTGATGTCTTTTGCGGAGAACTGTCCCCATGGAAGTCTTGCCTTCACGGCCCTTGTCGCTGCTGTGAGGCGTTCCTGAAGTTCCGACAGCCTTGCTGAAGCTTCCGATGCCGCCGTGCTGTAGTCTGTGCCGCAGACTGCTGTCACGGATGCTGCCTCTATGTCCTCACGGTTCGGGTCTGCACTGTAGTCCGCCTTTTTCAGTATGGACATGGCCTTCCTGATGTCGGAAGCCTTTTCCATGATGGAAGCGGAGTTGGCATCTACAGGCTTTTTGGAGCGCGTGATGTCCATGACTCCGAGCTGCTGAAGCCTTTCAAGGAAACTGCCTGTCTCCCCGTCAAGGAGAATAAAAGAGTATTTGGTCATTTTTTCTACCATACCTGTTCCTCCTCTTCTTCTTGTTCGTGCCTGGTCTTGACTATCTTCGACGCCGCCTTTGTCAGGTTCTCCTCATCTTCCATATATCTCTTGATTTTCCTGATGGCTTCCTGATATCCCGGAATCTGGACCTTTTCGTAAAGGTTTACCTTCTGGGTCGTCTTCTTCCTGTTGAAATCAAGAATCCGGCTTTTCTCCAGATATATTTCCGATTCTATGCCGAGCCGTGACAGCTCCTTGAGGATAGCCACTCCGTCAGCATACCATGCCGGTTTCTCGAAAGCGTTGAAATCGTTGATTTCATAGTGTATCTCTTTCAGGGAAGGGGTTTTTACACCTGCTACCTTGACAGTTTCGAGGTCCACATCGGTCACCGTTATCAGCCCCGGGTCGAACTCGTTCCACAGGGCGGCGAGATAGTCGTATCTTTTGAGTGAGGCATCAAGGTCCGCTACAAGCTTGTCTGCCTTGTTCTTGGCAAGCCTGACCTCAAGCCGGAGCGCCGATTCCTTGTTCTTGAGTGTAGGAAGGGCGTTCTGTCTCATTTTCAGCTGTTTGCTGATATTGTTGAGAGAGGTCTTGTTGTATTGGAATTTAATAGCCATTGTTATTTCCAGTATTTGTCGATCAGAGACTGCCTGATGCCGGTTTCTGCCTTGGTGAAATATTTGCCGAACAGCTCCCACGCCGTGTCAAGCATCTCGTCGATGGAGATGTTGACATCGATTGCAAGCAGCCTTGTCGCATATTCCTTGGCGAAATCCAGACATCTGAGGTCGTAGTCGCTCAGATCGAATCCGTTCTCGAGTTTTGTCTTGGCGTTCTGTGCGTCTGAGTAGAGGCGCACTGCGGTATTCATCACCTGGTTGTGGTCTTCCCTTGTCTGTTTCCCGATTACGAGCTGTTTCAGACGGGAGAGTGAGCGGAACGGGTCGATTATGACCTTTCCTGAATCAGGGTCCGCACGCAGATACAGCTGGCCTTCGGTGATGTAACCGGTATTGTCAGGGATTGCGTGGGTGATGTCTCCGTCATTGAGGGTTGTGACTGCAATGATGGTTATGGAACCTCCGTCAGGCAGCTGTACCGCCTTCTCGTATATTTTTGCGAGGTCCGAATACAGGGAGCCAGGCATTGAGTCCTTGGACGGGATCTGGTCCATTCGGTTGCTGACGATGCTGAGAGCGTCGGCATAGAGGGTCATGTCAGTCAGAAGCACAAGTACTTTCTCGTTCTTGTCCACGGCAAAATATTCGGCTGCTGTGAGGGCCATGTCCGGGATAAGAAGCCTCTCGACAGGCGGCTGTTCCGTGGTGTTGACGAAGCTTATGATCTTGTCGAGAGCTCCGGCAGATTCGAACTCGTGACGGAAATAGAGATAGTCGTCGTTTGACAGTCCCATGCCTCCGAGGATGATCTTGTCCACATCTGCACGGAGAGCAACCTGCGCCATAACATTGTTGTACGGCTGGTCAGGGTCCGCAAAGAACGGAATCTTCTGTCCTGACACGATGGTGTTGTTGAGGTCGATACCGGCTATGCCGGTAGGGATCAGCTGTGACGGCTGTTTCCTCTTGTACGGGTTCACGGAAGGTCCTCCGATCTGCCTTTCCTCACCTTCGATTTCCGGACCTCCGTCGATAGGCTCTCCATATGCATTGAAGAATCTTCCAGAAAGCTCTTCGCTTACTTTCAGCACGGGAGGATGCCCCAGGAATGTGACTTCCGCATTGGTCGGGATACCTTCTGTCCCCGAGAACACCTGCAGAGTGACTGTGTCTCCCTTGGTCTTTACGACCTGCGCCAGCCTGCCGTCAACCACGGCAAGCTCATCATTGGCTACACCTGAAGCCTTGAGAGCTACAGTCGCTTTTGTAATGCTTTCCAGCTGTGTATAAACTCTTTGATATGCTTTATTTGCCATTGTTGATCAGATTATTGAGTTGTTCCTGGTATTTGTTGAAATTCTCGCTCTTGAATTCCGAGTAGTTCATCTGCTTGAGCAGGTTGATCATCTCGTTGAAGAATTTGCGGCACTGCTCGAAATCTTCGAATTCAAAGCTCCTGTCGCAGATGTCCAGCACGAGTTTCAGCATGTACTCCTGCCTGTCCATGGGTGTCACGCTGTCTACAGGGTCGAACGCATCCTGCTGCAGGATGATGAAGTCCACCAGTTCGGATTTCCAGAACTGCTCATGGTAGGTCATCGGCACTCCGTCATCTCCGAGGATGTTGATCTGCTCCTGGGCTTCGCGTCCCTTGCGGATGATGTTCTTGGTCTTTTCCACCATCTGTACCCATCCCGGAGCCACCTTTTCCGACAGATATTCCTCTATCTCAGGATATTCCAGATATTTTGAATATGAATCTATCGGGTTGACTGCAGGGTAGCGTTTCTTGTCGGCACGGTTCTGCTCCAGTGCATAGAAACATCTTGCAGCCTTTTTGGTGGATTCTGTCACAGGCTCCTTGAGGTTTCCTCCGGCAGGGGAGACTGTCCCGATGAATGTCACCGAGCCCGTCTTGCCGTTGTTAAGGACGACCATTCCTGCGCGGGCGTAGAAACTGGAGATGATTGCGGACAGGTCGACGGGGAATGCATCTGCTCCCGGGAGTTCCTCCATACGGTTACTCATTTCCCTGAGGGCCTGTGCCCAGCGTGAAGTGGAGTCTGCAAGCAGGAGAACCTTCATGCCCATTGCCCTGTAGTATTCGCAGATGGTCATGGCCGTGTAGACCGAAGCCTCCCTCGCTGCGACAGGCATGTTGGAAGTGTTGCAGATTATGGTGGTCCTTTCCATCAGATGCCTGCCTGTATGAGGGTCGATCAGCTCCGGGAATTCAGTGAAGATTTCCACCACCTCGTTGGCCCTTTCTCCACAGGCTGCCATGACGATGACTTCGGCATCTCCCTGTTTTGCAATGGCATGCTGCAGCACTGTCTTGCCGCATCCGAACGGCCCGGGAATGAATCCCGTACCTCCTTCCGCAATAGGGTTGAGTGTGTCTATGACCCGGACTCCTGTCTCCATGATTCTCGACGGCCTCGGCTTCTCCCTGTAACCTTTGATAGGGATCTTGACAGGCCATTTCTGGGTCATGGTGACATTCGCATCCTCCCCGTCAGCATCCGTGAGGACGGCAATGACAGTGTCGATATTATACTGTCCAGCAGGGACGATTGACTTTACGGTGAATTCTCCCTTGAATGCGAAAGGTACCATGATCTTGTGCGGCAGCCATCCCTCCTTAACCTCTCCGAGCCAGTCAGCCGCAATCACCTTGTCTCCAGGTTTTGCGATAGGAGTGAAATCCCAAAGTTTCCGGTGGTCGAGGGCTTCGGTGTATTCTCCTCTTTTCAGGAATACCCCTGTCATGGTGGTGAGGTTGTTCTGCAGTCCGTCATAGCTGCTGGACAGAAGTCCGGGACCCAAAGTGGCTTCGAGCATCTTGTCCTCGAATTCTACGGTGTCCCCGTTTTTAAGTCCTCTGGTGCTTTCGAATACCTGGACGGCAGCGTTTTTCCCGTTTACCTTGATGACCTCGGCCATGAGTCTTGTGCCTCCGCAGTTGATATAGCATATCTCGTTCTGCGAGACAGGTCCGTCCGTCAGGACAGTGACCAGGTTGGATACGATACCTGTGACCTTTCCTGTACTTTTCATATTATATTTGTTTTTTATTGTCAATTATTTCATCCACAAGTTTCTTGAACATTTCTCTTCCTCTCTGTTCGTCGAGCTTGTGCCACCTGTCGATGATGTGGAGCTTGAAAATGAACGCAAGGATTACATCCATGTCGAAATAATGGTGGACGGTCATGCTGTCGAGCTTTTCCCAATACAGGTCGTCAAGAGCCTTTTCCCTTCCGAGAATGTCCTTCCCGTCAAGGATGGAATCCACTGCAGCCGCGTCCTCGAATTCTCCGGTGTCGATGTCTATCTCATCCTTGTCCGCTTCCCGCCCGAGGGCTTTGTTGAGGAACCGGACTTTAGCGTTCCTGACATTGAGATCGAAAGTGTAGTATTCCCGGATGAACGGGAGCTTGTGGGAAATGGCCTTGCGGTAGAAATCCTCGTTGAGACCTCCGTCCGCGAAGCCGCTTTCTATGAAATCGATTACGGCAAGGTCAGCCGGAGTGCTTCTTTCCTTGATCTCTCCGACAATGCTCTCTGCCGTGATGTCGCCGAACTTCCAGTCCTGTGCGATTGCCGGCAGGCTTGCCACTATGTAATAGTAGTTGTTCATGCAGGGAATTTTCTAACCGAACAGAATCTTTTTGGCAGCCGGTCTGAGGTATTCAGAGATCAGATCCGTGAAAGTCTCGTCAGTGAAGCTGATGAAATAGCTTCCGTCTTTGGGGCCTATGGTAAAGCCTCCTCCGATTTTCTTTGAGAAAGATGCCGTGATTCCTGATTTGAGGATGGAGGAGAGCTCCTTGGCAACGAACGGCTCCATTTCCTTTTTCAGGGACTCTGGAAGCACTACTTCGAGGTCTACAGGCTCTGCGGCGTTGAAATTCCTGGCAACGGCTGTGATAATCTCCTTCAGGAAGTCAGCGGAAGAAAGAGCTGTCTTTACCTCCTTGTCGGTAATTTTGGCAACGACTATCTTTTCGATGTCCTGCTTTGTGGCGGCAATGCTCTGGTTCGCTGCCATCTTCAGATCCGCATTTACCCTTGTCTTCAGCTCTTCGGCCTCTTTCCTGGCTTTTGCGATGATCCCGTCTGCTTCCTTGCGCGCTTCTGCAAGAATGCTGTCAGCCTTGGCTGTGGCTTCCTGCAGAAGGGCTTCGCCTTCCTGTTTCCCTTTGGACAGACCCTCGTTGTACAGCTTGTCTGTCAGTTCCTGCAACTTGTTCTGCATAGTGTATATTGTATTATTAGTTTTCTGTCAATTGTGATCTCAAATCTCACAAATTTACTAAAATGTGGGGACTATCCAAGCAAAACCTGTGCTAAAATGTTGTTAATACAAAAAAGAAGACCCCCGAAAGGGTCTTCCCGTAATGACAGCAATTATGAATCCTTATCTCAGCATTTTCAGTTTCTTGTCAGCAGAAGTCGCATCCCTGAAGGAAATTGCGTAGCCTCCGCCTTCAACTGCCTTCTGGACCAGAGTGCTCTTTGAAGTGCATCTGAATTCCCTGATTTCATATGCCTGAGGGTTGGTCAGGTAGTTCGCGTCGGGCGCATCGCTGTAGACGGTCGCAACATATGTCTTGCCAGGTTCGAGGAAGCTGAAGCTGATTTCGGATACATGGTCTTTTTCTCCGGTGACATTGCCGACAAACCATTTTCCTGTATTTTTAGCCTTCCTTGCCACTGTCACATACTCTCCGGGTTCTGCCTCAAGATATACGGATTCGTCCCAGTCTACTGCCACATCCTTTATGAACTGGAATGCATCCATATATTTTTCATAATGCTCCGGAAGGTCGCATGCCATCTGGAGAGGGGAGGAGAGTACCACATACACCCCGAGCTGATTGGCTATTGTGCAGTTGGAATGAGTATGGTTGGATGGGTTCAGCTTGCTCATGTCCATCTCGAAAATGCCTGGAGTGAAATCCATAGGACCTCCGATAAGCCTTGTGAATGGAAGCACTGCCTCATGCGAAGGCTTGTTCCCGTTAGTGCCCTGGTATTCGGTGCCTCTGGCGCTCTCGTTGGCGATCAGGTTCGGCCATGTCCTGCACAGTCCGGTAGGGCGGACAGCCTCGTGTGCGTTCACCATTATGCCGTATTCCGCAGCTTTCTTGACTGCATACAGGTAATGGTTGACCATCCACTGGTTGTAATGGTTGTTGCCCTTAGGAATGATGTTGCCGACATATCCTGATTTCACCGCATCGTATCCGTGTTCCTTCATGAACCTGTATGCAGTGTCGAGCTGCCTTTCGTAGTTTCTCGGTGCAGCGGAAGTCTCGTGGTGCATGATCAGCTTTATGCCTTTTCCCTCTGCATATTTTGTGAGCTCCTCCAGGTCGAAGTCAGGATAAGGGGTGACAAAGTCGAACACATCCTCTTTCATGTTGCCGAACCAGTCTTCCCATCCGATGTTCCATCCTTCCACAAGCAGACCGTCGAAGCCGTGCTCGGAAGCGAAATCGATGTACCGTTTCACATTCTCCGTATTTGCCCCGTGCTTCCCGTGAGGTTTTACCTTGGTGTAGTCCACCTCGTCCAGATGGATGCTCCTGAGCTCGTCGGTGTAGGACCAGGCGCTCTTGCCAGTGATCATTTCCCACCATACGCCCATGTATTTGTAAGGGTGAATCCAGGATGTGTCCTCTATCTTGCATGGTTCGTTCAGGTTCAGTGTAATGCGGGACGCAAGGATGTCGCGGGCATCATCGGAAACGATGACTGTCCTCCAGGGTGTAGTGCATGCAGTCTGCATATATGCAAGGTCCCCGTTCGGATCTGGAGTAAGGTGTGCCTTGAAGACCATGGCCTTGTCGTCCAGTTCCAGATGCATTGCAGGATAGTTGACAAGAGCCGCTTCATGCAGGTTGATATACAGTCCGTCGTCAGTCTTGATCTGAAGGGCAGTCTGCACTCCGGTGTCCGAGAATATGGTCTGTGACACATTGCTTGACACCGCCCCTCTCAGCAGGCTCCTTATCTCTGACAGCCTGCTTTTGGTGTAGTCGTACTCCTGGGTGTCGTAGTCTCCCGGAATCCACCATGCGGTGTGATCGGCAGTCATCGCGAATTCGGTCAGTTCATCGGTAATGACGAAATATACCAGATTGGACTGGTCAGGAAATTCATACCTGAATCCGAGCCCGTCGTCGAAAAGCCTGAATCTCACGGTCATTCTCCTGTCGCTGGATGTCTGCCTGAGAGTCACCGCCATCTCGTTGCACCTGTTGCGGATAGAGGATTCGTCTCCCCATACAGGATGCCAGGTCTCGTCTATGGAAGCCCGTTCAGTACCGTAGATCTCGAACCAGTCGTAGAGTCCGCTGTCGCTGAGCTTGAATCCCAACCGGCTGGTGTCTATCACTGTCTTGCCGTGGTATGAGAGCGTGTATGCCGGCACGCCTCCGTCAAGGAGGAGAAACTCGGCCCTGAGATTACCGTCAGGAGACAGCAGCTCTTCGCAATGAGGAGCGGATGCTGCCGCTGCCGTGGATATGGCAGCGGCGCACAAAAGAGAAAATATCCTATTCATATTCAATAACTATCATGTCCCAGTATTTCAGGGATGGAATGCTCAGTCTCACCTTGTCTGCCCCTGCACTGTAGTTGAGTTCCTGAAGCGCTCCTCCTTCAATGTCAGGAGAAGCCATCCAGATTCTTTTGACAGTACCTGTGACAGGGATGTCGACAGCAAGCGACTCTATCAGTTCAGGCTCCGGCATTGTTCCGTTCAGGTCTCTCCAGCTGTCTGAATCAGCATTGGTGAAATTGACGAGCTGGACAGTCTGGTATTTTCCGGATTTGCGGCCGAACACTGAAATGCTTCCGCGCTGCATGTTGTCAATTGCAAAGTTAGCATCATTTCCTGCTACAGATGAAACATTTACGGTGTTAAATTCACCCTCTCCCCTCAAAAGGTTCTGGTATGCCACCATGAAATCGTAATATTTGACCAGGGTCTCCGAAAGCTCCTGAGGCATGGCGAGATTGTCGTTAGGGAAATATTCCTTGCAGAGCATGTGCTCGCCGAGTTCCAGATGTGAGCCTCCGAGGGCAAACATGAACGCATTTGTAAGCAGCACGCCCGGAGTGTTGAAAGATCCGGTGCTATTGGCCTTGTCATAGTTCATGTAGGCCGCAAAGACTGTCCTGGCTTCCCCGTCGCTGAGCTCGTAGTTCCTTTTGATGGTGTTGTACAAGTCATTGAATCGTGCTTCGTTTGCCCACATCTCGTTGTATGCGAAAGCCATCTTGCCGGTCTCCAGAATCTCGGCATCTCCGTATCCGCTCACTGCATTCATTATAAGGTCCTTGGACGGATGCCTCTCTTTCATTGCGTTGATAAATGAGGTATATCTGCCGTTCAGGTAAGTGGCCTCCCCGTTATAGTTGTACAGGGTCCCCCTGTTGCCGAGCTGGTCTATCTGGTAGCCGTCGAAATCAAGCACTGCATAGACATCGTCATTCCTCTTGCCGAGGTATTCCAGCCATTCAGGATTGCCTGGATCCACTATATAGATGGAGCTCTTGAACGGGGCGCCAAGTGGATGGAAGTCCTTGGTGTTGTGGTCTCTGTCCTTGAACAGATACCATTCTTCCTTGACACCGTCATCGGCAGCGTCATTGAGGGCGCCGAAGCAGAGGTTATAGAAGATAGCCTTCATGCCATAATGATGGATTCTGCTGATGTAGTTCTTGATGGTGGTGAGGGAAGTGTTCCTGCTCGCGATGTCGAGATAGGTCTCCATCGGCTTTTCAGCAGTCCCTGCCAGCGGCCAGTGATGCTTGTAGTGCCAGTCCTGGAACTGGACTCCGTTGATATGGTAGCGGTTGAGGTTGTCGATGATGGCATTGGTCTCGTCCTCGGTCATCACATCGAAGCTTGCAAGGAAGCCGTAGCGGGGGAACATGCTCCAGTCGCTTGAGACATCCACACCGACTGTGCCGAGTATGACTTCTTCTCCGTCATCGGTGATCTGATACATCTCGACCATATATCCCATATAGTCTTCTGCAGGAGTCTGCCATGTCCATGTGGCAGATGAGGCAGCTTCTTCCTTGACTGTCTCTCCGAGATGCCTGTAGCGGATGTAAATCTTGCCTACAGGGACGGTGCTTGCAGTCAGGGTCACGCTTTCGCCCGGGTTGTAGATGGCCTTGTCCGTGGACAGCACCACCTCTCCGGTGAAGGTTTCGTTCCTGTCGGACTCGAATCCCGTGTATCCTAATTCTTTCTTGCAGGATGCACTGCATATGATGCATCCCGCAAGAAGAACTGATGTTATAATTCCTTTCATCGTACTGCTTATTCGATAGTGATGGTTTCTGCCTTCAGATCGATGGTGATTTTGTATGAGCCGCCTGTTACCTGCCATTTATAGTCTGATGAACTTCCGGCATTGAAAAGGACAGGCTGGTCAGCTCCAGTGGTAAATGCCATACCAGATTCTGTAGCCCTTACCCAGTAGCCGTTCCAGTCGCTCTGGAGGTCGCAAGAGAATTTAAGCTCTCCTGAGTTGAGGGTGCCTTCCCAAGTGTAGACATACGGGTCTTCATCTGTAGGCATGAGCCAGCAGTTGGGATCTCCTTGGACGACTCCCATGTCCCATCCATTGGATGCAGGGCTCGCTTCTCCCATCATATACAGTTTCTCATAAGGCTCGAACTGCCATGCGGTCATCTGTCCGTTGTCGCTGTCAGTGTTGATGGAAATCTTGAAGAATTTTCCGTCGAATGACTGAGGGATTGTCCAGAAATATTCAGGATTGCTGCCGACAAACTGGATAGGAGTAGACTCCTGGCCTGTGGAGGTCTCGAAAGTGAATTCATAATTCTCCACGGCAGTGTAGAGGTTGGTGAGAGAATTCTCGTCCTGTCCGAAGATGAAGTTTCCTGCAGGCAGGTTGCCGTTGTAGCGGTAGATGCTCGGATTCAGGGCATCCTTGGACATCAGGTGATATTCATTGGTTTCACCCATGGTTATCAGATACACGTCCATGTCAGGTCCTGTGATTTCGTAAGGTTCGAAGTCCACAGTAGGATTCTCTGCGTCTGAGAGGTTTACGGTCACATTGTATCCGCAGGTCTTTGCAAGTCTGAACTTCAGGTCGGCATTGTCTTCCTTAGGAGGTTCTTTCTCGAAATACTGGAGGGCGAGGCCTTTGGCTCCGTCAGCAGGTACAGCCACATAGTCCTCGGCAGAGACAGGTCCCTTGGCTACATATCCTGGCCAGTAATCCTTGTTGGTGGACAGGAATTTCACGCTTCCACTGTTGAGAAGTCCGCTCCATGTGAACACGCCGTCACCTGCATATTCCATTGCAACTGCTGCTGTGGCTGTCCAGCCGGCTGTGGTGGCATCACCGATCATGTACAGTTCATGCACTACAGGCTCGTAGGTAGTTGCTGTGAACTTGACTTCTCCGCTCTGGTCTACATCTGAACCTGCAACTACTGCGCTGATCCTGACTTTGTATGTCACCTCAGCCCCGTCCATTGCCAGAAGGTTGGTCCTGAGGTAGGTGTTGAGGGATGATACGGTAAAGCTCCTTTCATAGATACTGCGTCCGAGGTCCTCGGAATATCCTTCAGAATATTCCTTGTCCTCAGGGGCGATTTCGAACTTGTAGGTGATGGCATTTCCCGTCCCGAAATTGGAACCTGTGCTCCATTTGAATGTAATGGCTGTCTCGTCTGAATTCTCGTCATTGAGGTCCACTACAGTCGCATCGGAAGTATTCGTCGTTGCGGTCACTTCGAATTTCCCTCCAGTGGTATTTCCACCGCCCTGCGGCTCTTCTGTCTTTTCGCATGACAGCAGTGTGAAACATAATGCTGCAGCCATAAGGCTGATAATTCTTGTTTTCATATCGTGTTGGTTTTAGTTGATTATTGTATAGATTGTTAATATCCCTTATTCTGCTCCATCAGGTCGTTGGCATCCATTTCTGTCTGAGGAATAGGCAGAAGAAGCCTGTCCTTGGTAGGTTTCTGACCGATTGACTTCAGGAAGTCTATGGCATACTGACCGTCATTGATGCGGATCATGTCAAACCATCTGTGTCCCTCGAAGGCCAGCTCCATCCTTCTTTCGTGGATGATCTTTTCCCTCATCTCATCCTGGTCGAGTTCTCCTTTCTGTACAGGAGTAAGTCCTGCCCTTGTCCTGACTATGTTGAGAGGTTCGCAAGCCTCGTCAGTCCTGTTGAGCTCATTCAGTGCCTCTGCTTTCTTCAGGAGGACATCGGCATACCTGTACACCACGAAATCGGCAGGGCTTGTGTTATACTCAGGAGAATCAGCCTTGGTCACAAGGAATTTCCTGACATTATATCCTGTTGCGGACCAGCTTTCCTGGTACATGATTCCGTCGAAGCTCGGGCAGTTCTTGTAGAGGACCGTGTGTCTCTTGCGGAGGTCACCGTCTTCCCACTGGCTCATGAACTCTTCGGTAGGCAGGTTCCATCCCCATCCTCCGGCCACCATGTTGGAGCCTCTCGGACCCATATAGCATGAAAGCCATGAAGCCTGGTTGGAGCCGCTCCAGAAATCGCTGTCTGTCCTTCCTGAATATCCGACAGTGAAGAGAGCCTCCGGACTGTTGTCTGCTGCCACTCCGAAATTGTCTTCGAATTTGCATTTTGTCAGGTCGTACCCGAGATCTGCAATCTGGTTGCAGAGGGAGACGACTTCTTTATAATGCTGCTGCGGCTGCCAGGTGAGGTAGATGTCTGCAAGCATTGCGAGAGCGGCCTCCTTGCCGACACGGTTTTTGTCAGAGACTCCGTATGTGCTTTTCGGCTCAAGCAGATTTATGGCTGTCTGACAGTCCTTGATGATTCTGTCGTAGCATGTTGCCAGATCTTCCCTTGCAATGTCGGTGCTCTCGGATGTGTCATACGGCTCAAGCCTCAAAGGCACGCCCCCGAACAGTCTGACAAGGATATAGTAGTAATGTGCCCTCAGGAAATATGCTTCGCCAAGAGACCTGTTCCTGATCTCCGTGCTGACAGTGGTGCTGTTTTCGACAGACTGGATCACCAGGTTGCATTGTCCGATACCGACCCAAGGGGATCTCCAGACATACAGGGCGAATGCATTGTCCGCAGAAGCGTTGAACTCTTTGATCTGGACCGTCTCGATACCGTCAGATCCTCCCTCTCCTCCGAGTTCGGAATTGCCGGCGATGATGTCCAGAGACCAGAGTCTCATGTTATAGAGGTTGGATGACTGCAGCGGAATATAACAGCCGTTGGTCATCGCTATTGCCACAGAATCCGTCACTGAGATGCTCGGGTCTACGGCATATGGAGGGAAACTGTCCAGGAATTTGGAGCATGATGTTCCCGACACAAGGCAGATGAATGCCAGAATGATATATATAGCTTTTTTCATCTCTTGATATGTTTAGAAGTTGAGACTGAGACCGAGGCTGAATGTTCTTGGCAGAGGATATCTGTTGTCATCCAGTCCGTTGAGAGCGACTTCAGGGTCGAATCCCGAATATTTGGTGAGAGTCAGCAGGTTCTCGCAAGAGAATACTATGCGGGCAGACTGCATCTTTATCTTTTCTGTCCATTTGCGAGGAAGGGTGTAGCTCAGGGTCACATTCTTGATTCTGAGGTATGAACCGTCCTCCACGAACCTGTCGGAAATTCGGTTGTTCTGGTTAGGGTCACCGTATACGGCCCTCGGCATCACTGTGCTTGTGCCGTATCCTTTCCAGCGGTACAGTACAGATTTGGTCTGGTTGTCTGAAGAGGACATGCCCTCGTTCTTGAGGTTGTTGACATTGAATATGTCGTTGCCCTGTACTCCCTGGAGATAGATGGAGAGGCTCAGCCCTTTCCAGGAGAAATCATTGACCATGGAGAACATCCAGTCCGGATTAGGGTCTCCAATGACGGTACGGTCCTTCTCGTCGATCACACCGTCTTCGTAGTTGTCCTTGAACCTGATGTCTCCAGGGGCGGTGCCAGGCTGCTGGGTGGCATAGTTGGCCACATCCTCTTCTGTCTGGAACAGCCCGTTGGTCTGGTATCCGAAGAACGAGTTGACAGGGTATCCTGTCTGCTGGATTGTGATATATGCACCGTTCCTTTCATTCTCGTATTTAGGAGTGGAGCTGTTGAGGGCAGTGATCTTGTTGGTGTTCCAGGATACATTCAGGGTGGTCTCCCATCTGAATCCGTCGTTCTTCCCCTCGAAGTTCACGGAATGTACCTGAAGCTCAGTACCTATATTGCGGACCATTCCTGCATTGACATAAGTGTCAGTGACATCTTCGTATCCGGATGTGATAGGAATTGCGGCCTTGACCAGCATTTCAGTCGTGTTTTTGAGGTAGCCGTCAAGGGAGAATGAAAGTCTGGAGTTGAACAGTGACATGTCGATACCGACATTCGCCTGATGTACCTCCTCCCAGTGGATGGCAGGGTTTGCCATGTTGAGGGCGATAAGGGCTGTGCTTACATTGTCTCCGAACGGATATTCTCCGGTACTCAGGGTAGGGATGTACTGGTATGTGTTGATCTTGTCGTTACCTGTTACACCATAGCCTGCCCTTATCTTGAAATCATTGATTACTTTCTTGTTGAACCATGATTCTTCAGACATCCTCCATGCAATGGAGCCGGAAGGGAAGTCTCCGAATCTGCGGTCAGGACCGAATCGTGATGAACCGTCCCTTCTGTATGTCGCAGTAACGAGGATCCTGTCATCGAAAGTGTAGTTGACCCTTGCCATTATGGAGAACATGGACCAGTCGCTCGCAGAGCCTCCTATGGCCTGCTCCTTGGTACCGTTGTCGAACTCATGTACATTCGAGAAAAGGAATCCTGCCTTAGTGGCATTGAAATATGAAGTGTTGTTCCACTGTGCGGAAGTTCCGACCATGGCATTGACATAATGCTTGCCCTTGAAAGTATGGTCGAATGTGAGATAATTATCTGAAAGATAAGTGAATGACTTGTCTGTGCTCTGGTAGCGTGTGGTCTCTTCCACAGGGGTTGGCTTGTAAGGGTAAGCCTCTGACAGATTGTCGTTGAACCAGATTTTAGCGTCATATCCGAATGTGCTCTTGAACTTGAGCCATTTGCAGAATGTGATTTCCGCAGAAATATTTGCCAGGAAATTGTATCCGTTGGTCTTGTTGTCGTTGGTATATAATGTACCGACAGGGTTTCGGGTACTTCCGTACCACATTGCATTTCCGACAGGACCGCTCCATCCGTCCTCGTCTTTCACAGGCTGTGTAGGCAGGGCAACCATGGCATCAGCAATGGAATATGAGCCCTGTCGTTTGGTGTCAGTGGAGAAGGTGATGTTGTTGGTGAACCTGAGCCAGTTGAAAACCTTTGCGTCATTGTTGGACTGGAATGTGAACCTCTTGTAGTCCACGGTTTTCACAATACCCTGCTGGTCCTGGAAGCCTCCTGATATGTAATATCTGAACTTGTCGTTTCCACCGGAATAGCTGAGTGAATAGTTCTGCATGATTCCGGTCTGGAAGATCTCGTCATACCAGTTGGTCCCTTCTCCGAGAGAAGCCGGATCAGCCCATGCCGGATTGGTCGCTTCTCCGGCTGCCGATAGCATGTCGTTGGAATATTCCGCATATTCCGCAGCATTCAGCAGGGGGGGCAAATAAGCTACTCTCTGGAGAGCCCAGCTTGCATTCACGCTCAGCTGTCCGTCACCGGGACGACCCTGTTTGGTGGTCACCATCACAACTCCGTTTGCACCTCTCGCTCCGTAGATTGCTGTAGCGGATGCATCCTTCAGTACATCGATCCTGTCCACATCATTCATGTTGATGGCAGAGAGACCGAGATCTGTAGGGACACCGTCTATCACTATCAGAGGTTCACTGTTGTTGATGGTACCGAGTCCCCTGACCCTTATGGTTACATTGTCACCGGGCTTTCCGGCATCGATGATCTGGACACCTGCCACCTTTCCCTGGAGGGCCTGTCCTACATTGGCTACAGGCATGTCCTGAATCGATTTGTTGCCTACGGATGACACTGCACCGGTAAGGTCTCTTTTCTTGACGGTACCGTAACCGATGACCACCACCTCTTCAAGAAATTCTGAGTCTTCTCTCATGGTGATGTCGATGCGTGCTCTGCCGTTTACAGGAATCTGTTGGGTAGTGAAGCCGAGGTAGGAAACCTCGATGGAAGAATTGCCGTCGACATTGATCGTATAATTTCCGTCAATGTCTGTCAGAGCTCCTGAGGTCGTGTTCTGCATGTCGATTACGGCCGCTCCGATAATCGGTTCTCCGTTCTCGTCCTGCACTGTTCCCTTCAGGGTAATCTGCTGGGCAAATGCATTATGTCCTGCAAACAGGGCCACAATGCACAGAAGTCTGTACAGATTTTTCATTTCTCTGGTTATTTGTTAGTATAATAATAGTGGTAAATGAATCCGGCATGCTTTGTCGTGCCGTAGTTCAAAGTAAGAAAAACCGCAGCTTGCAATCAAGCCGCGGTAGAGAATTAGTAGTGGTTTGTGTCATGTATTATCCTTGAAAATAAATCACTTATACATTCGGTTCAAGGGCAAAATAGTAGTAGATTTATGACAGCTTTCCGATGCCCATAATCTGCTTTTCGAAGTCTTCCCGACTGTTGAGGGCGGCATTTCTCATCTTCACCCTGTAGTTGTAGACAGTGGACACGGAGCGTCTCAGGAATTCGGCGATTTTGACGGAGTCGGTGATGCCCAGCCGTATCAGCGCGAATATCCTGAGCTCAGTGGTCATTATCCCGTCCCGTGTCTTCAGCTCTATCCTCTTGTCAGGCTGGAGCAGGGCGTTGAGATCCTTGATGAAATCAGGGAAAAGCTGGAGGAAGGTGGCGTCGAACTGCTCATAGAACTCGTTCAGTTCCTTGTCGATGAATTCGCTGGACTTCAATGCATTGCGCACTGCTTCGAACCCCTCTGTCCTGGCAGTCCTGTTCAGCATTGACCTGTATCTCTCCATCCTGCCGATATATTCCGAGCAAAGGTCTATGTACCTTCCGATGTATATCTCCTTGATATTGTTGGATTCTTTCAGCAGAAGGATATATTCCTCCATTTTCCTGTTTATGGCTTTCAGCTCTTCGTTTATCTCGCTTGTCCTTTTTCCCGCCTGCCTGGCTTTCCTCTGTTCTTTGAGAGTCACTATTACTGCACCTATCAGCAGCACTGCCATTATTCCGAGGATGCCCGAAAGGACTGACAGCTGCCGTCTGTTGTGGAGCATCTGGGTATGGTATGACCTTGAAATTATTGGAAGGGAACGGTTGATGGACTGTATGTTGATGAGGGCGTTGGCGGTAATCGCGTCGTTGATGGACCGGCTGATGTATCTGTATGCCCTCTTTATGTCGCCTGCATCATACAGTTTTGACGCAAGTTCATACAGCGACTTGTATTCATGGACCGGAGTCATCAGGTCGAATATGGCGCTTTTGGCAAAATACAGGGTCGCATCGTCATCGTGTCCATAGGAATCCGAGATATTGGCGTAAATATAGCTCAGGACAGCCTTGTCATGGATAGGTATATCTTCATTGAACTTGGCGTTGAGCGTGTCCAGGAGCTCGTCCGCACGGCCTTCATCCACATAAATGTCAGCCATGACATACAGCCTGGAGATATCGTCCTTCCCGAGCAGGGAGAACAGCTGTTCCCTGTATTGCTGTTTCAGTTTCCTGTATTCTGTCTTCTGCACTGGATCGTCGCATCCGTCTTCCAGGCCTGTGTAGAGGGAATGCCATATGTGATAATATCTCGGCACAAGCAGCACATCGAGCCTGTCTGCCGAGATCTCGGATATGATGTCGTGGGCGGCAAGATACATTCCCGACATGACATATCTGTCTGCGATGTCAAGGATTGCGTCGTCCACCAGGTCCTGTTCTGCAGCATCGAAGGCGATATTGAGCTTGCTCCTCGCATAGAAAATCGCGGAATCTATGTTGTAATTGTAGTATTCATTATACAGCTCGTCGAATATGGTGTATTTCTCATCAGGCGACATGGCTTCGCTGTATCTGCCTTTTATCAGTTCGATATAGCTGTCCTTGGCGCTTTCTATCTCTTCCTGACGGCTGATGACATCGTCGAGCTCTTTCAGGGTGTCCCGGATCTGCCTGTCCTTTTCCGAGCAGCACCCCGAAAGGACAGACACCAAAGCAAGAAAGTATAAAAAATTCCGTTTCATGGTCATCAGAAGCATTCTTTCAGAATTTCGGTTATATTTCTTGATTTTCCCATCGTATAGAAATGGACTGCTGGCACACCGTGCTTCAGCAGGTCTTTGCACTGGCTTATGCACCATTGCGTCCCTATGCCGTATGCCGCATCTTTGTCGTCTCCTGCATCCTTCAGGGCTTCAGTAAGCTCCACAGGTATGTCGATTGAGAATGACTGGGGCAGCAGGGTAGTCTGTCTGTATGTTGAAAGCGGCTTGAGTCCCGGGATTATCGGCACTGAGATGCCTGCCTGACGGCAACGGTCGCGGAAACCGTAGAAGACCGAGTTATCGAAGAACATCTGTGTGATGATGTAGTCCGCCCCTGCGTCGACCTTCTTTTTGAGGTTGGCGATATCTGTCTCTATGTTTGCGGCCTCGAAATGTTTTTCAGGATATCCTCCCACGCCTATGCTGAATGCATTTTCTCCTATTTTCTTCTCGAAATTCCGGATACCTTCAACTAATTCGCCTGCATAGCTGTAGCCTCCCGGAGCAGGAGTGAATCTCTTTTCTCCTGTGATGCTGTCACCCCTGAGAGCCATGATATTCTCTATCCCGAGGAATTTCAGGTCGTACAGCTCGCTTTCTATTTCT
>JADIMD010000116.1 GCA_017695015.1 Candidatus Cryptobacteroides faecigallinarum
CTGCAGTGGTCGTAACCTCCAGGGCCACACCTTCAGCATCATTCCAGGAGAAAGTCAGAGGCTCTGACGGAGTCACTTCCACCATATCCCTGGCTGACTGTCTCACAGGCACAGACACCTTGGCCTTACCAGCAGAAAAGTCAATGCTTCCGGTCCTCTCCCCATCAGTCTCGGTATAATCTTTGACTGTAACTGTAAGAGATTTCGGATCAGCATCATCTGGAGTCACAGTAAACCAGCCTTTTTCCTCATTTTCACCGAATGTGAGGTCATAAGTCCAGTCTTCCACATTGGTGGTGACAGTCAGTGTCTGCGGCTCGTTGCCGCTTGCCCTGAACAGCAATGGAGTCGGAGCCACGGAAATTGCATCTGCCTCTCCGGCAGCCTGTGTGATCTTGATGACTACAGGTTCTGCAGTCCCGGCAGAAATTGTCATGTCACATGACCTCTCTGCGGATTCATTGTCTGTTACATTGACAGAAAGCTTGTTTCCGTCCTTTTGCGTAATCACCCATTCCTCGGCATCCACCTCATAGGAAGAGGCATTGGTGCTGATTGTGAGAACTGCATCTTCATTTCCCTTGGCAAGGAACTGAAGATCCTTTGAAGGAGATACCTCCAACGTTTCCTGCTTGATTTCATCCTTCTTGCAGGACAAGACTGCTGCGGCTACCATAGCGGTACCGAGCAAAACTTGGAAAAATTTTTTCATAACATATGATTAAAAAAGTTGTTATATATTATATGTGGTATAACCATTATTTTTCAGGAAGTTCAACTTCCACCCATGTCGGGGCGTGGTCGCTTCGTCTATGGACGCAACGAGTACCCCGTCAACATAAATTTCTATCCTTCCGCGCTCGTGATTGACGGCATCGAAAGTCACAGCGATATGATACCACTGTCCCGTGTTCAGAAGTGGCCTTTCTACGTATATGCTGCCTCTCGCGTTTGTTTCCTGGCCGTCAACAGGAGTTCCGTACCCCACATTGAGCTGGTTCTTGTCATGCCCGTTGTCCCCCACCCGGATAAGGAAGTTGTCCTCGATGCCCATAATGGTGGAAATTTCTTCGTTGGTAAACGAGTTGGCGTTTACCAACGCTTCCATCGTGAACTGGGTCATGTCCTACAAAGATACGCACTTTTTCTTTACCTCCAAATTTTTCCGCTTTCTCAGCGGAGGACGGCGGACTGCCTGGACACCGTGAACCCAAGCCTGGACAGACCCGTCAGGATGTCACTGTTCTTCATGAAAAGGTCCCATAGCAGACCTGTCCTGTAATTTTCCATCATTATTACGATCGGCCCCTGGTCGATGGCGATATACGATGAAGCAATCCAGCGTCTGTCAAGATTGAAAGCATCCTTGAAGCCATACTCGCCCCACAAGCGGTCTCCCAATATATAATAGAAGTATTTCATTGCCGCCATGCTTTCTTCAGGAGTATACGGGAATGACGACAATGCTGCAGTAGGGGCTATTGTACCGGTGTCATTGGTCGGGGAGCTTGCCGTGTATCCATCAGGATAATCGCTGGCAGTCAGGCCCCAGCATGAATCACTGTACCCATACCAGCCTTTAGGATTGTCCTTACAATAGGCATGGTTGATTCTGGCATGTGCCGTATTCTGTTCCCAGTAATCCGCATAGGCATCAGACAGATTCCTCGGATCCAGACCGAGAAAAGAATAGTGGGTGAAAAACAACGGACCGCCGTAATCCTGGCCTAAAGGCAATTCAATTCCGTAAAATTCTTTCCCGTTCCGGAAAGACCCGTTGCCTGTCCAGCCTTCATCATACACCTGACGGTCAACAGGATATGTAGGGGAACTTGCCGCAAGGACATATACTATCAGCCCTTCATTCCACCCGGAAACTGGCATATTCATAGCCCAGTCCTTGTCCGGAGACCAGTGCCAGTAAAGCCTGTTCTCTCCGTTTTTCCTGAACCAGGACCACTCCACTCTCTCCCAGATGGATGTAATCTTTTCCCTGATAAGCTGTTCATCCTGGGTCTCACCGTCAAAAAATTCCTTGACCGTAAGCAAACCCTGGATAAGGAAGGCTGTCTCCACGAGGTCCGCACCGTTATCATTGCTGCTGAAAGGAATGACTTTGCCTGTCGAACCATCGAGCCAATGAGGGAAGGCTCCATGAAAAGTCTCGGCCGTCTCATCAAGGAAAGTCACAATCTTGAGCATCCTTTCCACAGCTTCTTCCCTGGATATAAATCCTCTCGACACAGCAACAGGAATTGTCATTATCCCGAAACCGGAACCTCCCGAAGTCACCGTATTGCCGGAATTGAGCCTTTCCCTGGCAAGACCGGAGTCAGGATGGGCATAATCCCTATACCATTGCTCATACTTATGCCCCCGAGAGACAGTTCCGACATATCTATCTCATTGGAGAATACAATCTTCAATGTAATATCAGCGGGATCGACTCCTGACACCGTACCACCTGCATTCACAAGCTGTCCATTGACATACATGGATTCCACATAAGAATTTTTCGGTTTGACCGGTTCTTCCGTCTCCTGCGCTGGCGTCTCATAGTATTTCATTGACGATACTGTCTCCAAATCATCTGAAAGCCTTATCCTGTACAGTCCCTGGCGGGTTGCCAGATACAGTCCGTCACCATCGAAATAGACATCATAGACAGATCCGACAGAAGGTTTAAGACTGCTGGCATACATTACAGGCAGACCTCCAGGCACAACGGCAATGCCTGTGTCAAGGGCAAGCCCGAGATCATTGGTATCGGTATATATCTTGTCCAAAAATTCGCTGAAGAACATGAATACTGACGGCGACTTCACTGCAAAGACTTCTTTGCCGTCGTAAACGAAGTATGATGCAAATGCCTGGAATACAACCTTGTCCCCATATTTCAGGATCGTCCATATCTCGTCATTCTGCATCTCATAGCCGGTCAATGCCGATGACAGAGACTCGTATTCGAGAGTCCCGTTGTCACACTTTCTGAAAAAGCCGAATTCTTCATATGACCCCACATAAATCCTGTCCCCGTCTGCCATTACAGACCTTGCAATCTTGTTATGGGGCAGGTTATACAGTGTCCAGAGGATTCCGTCGAAAGCGAGCAGTCCTTCCCCGTTGCCGAAATACATGATACCGTCAGCATCCTGAGATACCGCCCAGTTCTGGTTGGCTGCCATATAATCCTCCTTGTCGAACTGGCTTACAACTGGAGTAAGCTCCTGGGCATCACATATAGCATACAGGAACGACAGGCAGAATATAAGGGCTACGAATCTTATCTTTTCCATAACAGAGACAAAAATACCGATTTTTCGTGAAATGGCAGTCATATGAAAACGCAAAAACCGGGCAGAGAATTCCCTGTCCGGTTTCATTTGATATTTTCAGAAAAATACTACATCATTCCGCCCATTCCTGCTCCTGCAGGCACAGCTGCCGGTGCCGGTTCAGGAATATCTGCTATTGCACATTCAGTGGTAAGGAACATTCCTGCAACTGATGCCGCATTCTCAAGGGCTACACGGGCAACCTTGGTAGGGTCGATTACACCAGCCTCGAACATATTGACATATTCGTCAGTCCTTGCATTGTATCCGAAATCGCCTTTGCCCTCGCGAATCTTCTGGATAATCACACTGCCCTCAACTCCTGCATTCGCAGCAATCTGACGGAGCGGCTCCTCGATGGCGCGTGCAACGATGTGGATACCTGTAGTCTCGTCCTCGTTTTCGCCCTTCATGGCCTTCAAGGTCTCGGCAGCACGGATATATGCTACACCGCCGCCCGGTACGATACCTTCCTCGACAGCTGCACGGGTTGCGCTCAATGCGTCCTCTACCCTGTCTTTCTTCTCTTTCATCTCCACTTCAGTAGCTGCACCTACATAGAGGACAGCGACACCGCCTGCCAGTTTGCCAAGACGCTCCTGAAGTTTCTCCCTGTCATAGTCGGAAGTGGTGGTCTCGATCTGCTTGCGGATAAGGTCTGCACGCTCCTTGATAGCCTCCTTGTCGCCAGCGCCGTTGACAACGGTGGTGTTCTCCTTGGTAATCACTACTTTCTCTGCCTTTCCAAGCATGTCAGGAGTAGTGTTCTCGAGAGTGAAGCCTCTTTCCTCTGAAACTACAACCGCACCTGTAAGGGTGGCAATATCCTGAAGCATCTCCTTGCGGCGGTCTCCGAATCCAGGAGCCTTTACTGCAGCTATCTTCAAAGTACCGCGGAGCTTGTTGACAACCAGGGTAGTCAGGGCCTCGCCGTCTACATCCTCTGCAATTATGAGGAGAGACTTGCCTTCACGGGCAATCGGCTCAAGTATAGGGAGAAGATCCTTCATGGTGGAAATCTTCTTGTCGGTGATAAGGATTTCCGGAGAATCCAGGACAGCCTCCATCTTCTCGCCGTTTGTCATGAAATATGGAGAAATATATCCTCTGTCGAACTGCATTCCTTCCACGACCTTTACTTCAGTGTCAGTTCCCTTGGCTTCCTCAACTGTGATGACGCCGTCTTTCTTCACCTTTGACATCGCGTCTGCAATAAGCTTTCCGATGTAGCTGTCATTGTTGGCTGAAATAGTGCCGACCTGCTCAATCTTGGCATAGTCCTCACCAACTGCCTGGCTCTGCTCCTTGAGGCTTGACACCACTGCAGCGACAGCCTTGTCGATACCTCTCTTGAGGTCCATAGGATTGGCTCCTGCTGTCACATTCTTGAGACCTACATTGATGATGGCCTGTGCAAGCACTGTTGCAGTCGTGGTACCGTCACCGGCCTGCTCGTTGGTCTTTGAAGCTACTTCCTTGACCATCTGCGCACCCATGTTGGCGAAACGGTCCTCAAGCTCGACCTCTTTTGCCACAGTAACACCGTCCTTGGTTACCTGAGGAGCACCGAATTTCTTGTCGATTACGACATTACGGCCTTTAGGCCCGAGTGTGACCTTTACTGCATTTGCAAGTGCGTCAGCGCCTTCCTTCATCTTGGCGCGAGCCTCTATATTGAACTGGATATCTTTTGCCATAATTCCAAACTCCTATAATTAAAGTATTGCCAAAATATCAGACTGTTTCATAATGAGGTAAGTCTTGCCTTCGTAGGTAACCTCTGTTCCTGCATATTTCCCGTAAAGAACTGAATCACCGACCTTTACTTCCATCGGTTCATCCTTCTTGCCCGGACCTGCAGCGAGAACTGTTCCCTGCTGTGGTTTTTCCTTGGCGGTATCAGGAATATAGATTCCTGCCGCTGTCTTGGTCTCTGCCTCTTTCGGCTCAACCAGCACTCTGTCTGACAATGGTCTGATCATAATTCTATAATTTTAAATGTTAATTGTTCATATCTGCCCCGGCCATCCCGTGACCGGAAGCGACAGCACAAAAGACAAAACAAATGCCAGCCCCGAAGGACTGACATTTTGTCACTGCAATATCGGCCGGCGCAGGCTGTCAGCGCATGTCTATGAACTTGACTGCCTTTCTCGACATAGGAGGCATCTGGAGCTTCGCGATATACTCGGCTTTCTCGAAGCTGACTGAAGGCGCCACCCTCACCCTCGCCCGGAACATGTCCTTTATCTTCTTGAGGAAGGCGTCACTTTGGTCATCGCATCCGACCCTGACAAGGACTTCATCTGTGCCGAGGTCATTGGTATAGACTTCTACTATATAGTTGGTGATTTCGGGAATATTATCAAGCACATCAAACAGAGCCGGAGGATACAGGGTAGTGCCCTTGAACTTGACCATCTGGCTCCGTCTGCCTATAACGGAGCTGAGCCTTGCCGAATTCCTGCCACATTGGCATGGCTCCGTGTACATGCGGCAGATGTCCCCTGTCCTGAACCTGAGAAGAGGCATGGCTTCCACACCGAGAGTTGTCACTGTCACCTCTCCAGGCTGCCCCGGAACGACAGGATTGCCGTCTTCGTCAAGCAGCTCCACGATTATCAGGTCCACAGGGACATGTCCTCCGTTGTGGGCACTGCATTCAGTAAAAGAGGACTGCATTTCCGTGGAGGCATATGTCGAATACAGTTCGAGTTCCGGCCAGACATCATGTATCCTCTGCCCGAGGGTGCTTAATGCAAATGTATCTGCATCCCTGAGCGATTCTCCTATACAGATGGCCTTTTTCAGGGAACTGCCTCTCCAGTCAATCCCGTTATGTGAAGCATAATCCACAAGTTTCATCAGAAAAGACGGGACGACCATACAGCAGTCCGGATGAATCCTCCGTATGGTGTCCCACTGGAGTTCGGGAATGCCGTTGCCGACCCTGACAATGCCCATTCCCATTTTACGCGCCCCGAGAAAATATGCAAGACCTGCCATAAAACGGCGGTCGATGGTCGTCATCAGCTGCATGATGTCGGATCTGGTGCATCCTGCCGTCGAGAACGAGAGCCATTCATTATAGGCAAGCCTTTCGAGGTCGGCTTCAGTAAGAGCAAATGTCACAGGATCACCGAGAGTCCCGGAGGTGGTGACATAGTCTATAATCTCGTCTTTCTCCACACAGATGAATTCATTGCTGAATTTCTGGAGATCGTCCTTGGATGTAAGAGGAAGCTTGCGGAGGTCTTCTATTTTCTTGATTGAAAGAGGGTCTATGGAATTGTCCTTGAACATTCTCCGATAGAATGGAGAATGCTCTGCAAGGTATTGCATTGTCTCTGCCAGCCTCGCTTCCTGAAAAGCCTTGATCCTGTCCGGCGAAGCGAACTGGATTTGCGGATCCGGTGTGAATTTCATATCTCTGGTCATTTTATTTCTACATGGCATTCGTGTCGCACGCTGCAAGACTGTCCATTCCCTATGATGACAGCATCATACCCGTCAGTCGAGAAACTGTCAGGATCGGAACAGATGAATTCAATCCCGGGGCAGCACAGGTAGTTGTGCCTTGCCATGTCTATGTTTTCCTTGTCAATGTCCACTGCAGTAATCTGACGCCCAGGTGCAAGCATTTTCAGCAGGAAATCCAGCTGCCCCCTGCCACATCCCAAATGCAGGATTTTCCCTGATGCCGGGACTGAGCTGTCGAGGGACGCCAGTGCTGCTGAATCTTTCAGAAGCAACCTTGTCTCTTTCTCTGCCGCAGGGCCTTTATAAGCCATACTTCTCCTGACAGCCCAGACATAATACCTGTTGTCTGTAACCGTTCTGAAGCGTGCTTCAGTCTCCTCATATCTTTTCTTCACGACTTCCTGGACCTCCTTTGCAAGAGACTTGTATCCAACGCCCCGGTGTCTGATGCGAGGAAGAATCTCCACTGAAGAAATACCGTCCGATATATTGAAAGGCGCATGCTTGGGAAGGACTCTACCATTGCCGTACATCACCACGGGCACAATGTCCAGCCCCAGTTCTTCAGCCATATAGAAAGCCCCCCTGTGGAAGCGGTGTATCTTTCCGTCCATCTCCCGTGTCCCTTCAGGAAATACGGCAAGACTCCATCCCTCGCCAAGGCGCTTCCCAAAACTTTCGGTTATAGACTCGAACCCGTCATCGGAGTAATAGAACCCGAGAAATCTGGCTATCGGATAGAAGAAAGGCACTTTCCTGACCCAGCCTTTTGCAAGAATCAGCAGTTTCGGGCTCAATGCCAGCACCCACACTATATCCAGATATGACTGGTGGTTGCTGACCAGTATCGCAGGAGTGGAGAAATCCTCATTGCGCGGATTGCTGTAGCTGACATTGCAAATCGGGGCTA
Organism: Candidatus Cryptobacteroides faecigallinarum; assembly: GCA_017695015.1. Taxonomy (GTDB): domain Bacteria; phylum Bacteroidota; class Bacteroidia; order Bacteroidales; family UBA932; genus Cryptobacteroides; species Cryptobacteroides faecigallinarum. The sequence goes on from JADIMD010000116.1 coordinate 7,726, forward strand.
TCCTGATTATGCAGCGCGCAGCATGACAGGCAAGATACCGTATAGCTTTCTGCTTTTTCAGCCTGGACATTGGCACTGGCAGCATGAGCACAACTGCTGCACACACAAGGATACATGCTGTCACGAATTCAGCCCAGAGAACCATGGAAAGCAGGGTGCCCCCTATTGTATAAGGATGCCTGCCTCTGGACACGGGACCTGCCACCGCCAATCTGAACACAAGCGGCTGCAGAGTATAGGCAATGAGCAGGACTGCCAGCATCCCGACAAGCGAGATCACACCTACTGAATGGAGGGCAGGATGTCTCGCTGCAACCATTGCCCCCATGCCTGCCACAATCGTGAATGCGGAAAAGAAGATGGCTGTCTTATGCGAGGAAAGCATGTCCTTCCCCGTAGAATACCTTTTGGTGAGCCCGTCGGTTATGAATATGCTGAAATCGTCGCCTATTCCGAATATGAAAGTGCAGATGACCATGTTCACTATATTGAACCTGATCCCGAAAAGTCCCATCATCCCGATTATCAGGAACCAGGTGACCAGCATGGGGATAAAGCTCATGACTGCGAGTTCGAGCCTTCGGTATGAAAGCCACAGCCCGAAAAACACTATCATGGATGAAATGAACAGTATCTTGTCGAGGTCATCGGACATGGAAAGGACTGCAGAGCCGGCAAACCAGCTCCTGTCGAAAATGACCGTGCCGCTTCCGTCGAAACATGAATACACTTCCTCCTTGTCCTCCGGCAGCAAAGACACCGTAGAGACAAGCATGACAAGGGAATCTGCAAATGCCGTCACATTATCCAGAAGCATGTTTTCTTCTGAAGCATAATCGATTATGGCATAGTCCCTGTCGAGCATCTCATCGAGACGGGAAAAAGCACCTGCCTTGAATCCTGCCTTAGCCGATGCGCTCTCCATATTCTTCTTTACCTGCTCCCTGCGTTCAGGAGTCCACCAGCTGTTCCATCTTCCGATTCTTTCCCTTTGCACTTCATACGGCACTATGAATCTTCCTGCTGATGTAAAATGCCCTGTCAATCCGGCCTTACCGAGACTGTCGAGCTTAGCCAGGGTACCTGAATATGCACATGATGCTTCTGACAGATCCCTGCCCGTGCTGACAAACAGGATTTCCTCTGCACCGCCATCCCCCGACATCGCCTCCAGCCTCTCCTCCGCAACCCTGAGATGTTCAGGCATATAGCTTAGATGCATCATGTCAGCATCGAAGCCTGCACTGCGTGAAGTGAAAATACTTGTCACGGCAAGGACCGCAAGGAAAATGATAATCCATCTGTTGCGGTCATATCCGTATCCGTTGATCCGTTCTATGGCTTTCAGCGCAGGCGTGTCAGTCTGCCCAGACATTGGGACAAGGAAATGCGGCAGAAAGACAAGGGTGAACAGGGTCGTACCGACAAGCGTGAGTGAAGCGAAAAGTCCGAAATCACGCAGCAGGGGCGACGAAGTGAAAAGCAGGCCTGCAAAAGCACCTATCGTCGTAAGGCTGCCTACAGTCAAAGGGAAGACCAGCTCCCTGACAAGCTGTTCCACTGACCTGACATGCATCTGGTGAGCGATGACATGTATCGAATAGCTCAATGCTATTCCGAGCACCACAGCCCCTGTACCGACGGCTATGGATGATATGCTCCCTTTTATTATCGCTATGACAGCCAATGAGAAAAGCATCCCGTAGATGACAGGCAGAAAGACCATGGGAATCGTGCCCCTCTTCCTGAACGAAAGCATGATCACTGCCGCCACAAGGATGATGGCAAAGAGCGATGTCATCAGGGTGTCTTTCTTTATCTGCCTGGCATTATACACACCGACTGCCGGGCCTGCAAAATATTCAGCCTCAACTTCAGGGAAATCCGAACGGATGCTGTCGAGTTCTTCCTCCACAATCGACACGAGCCTGTCATTGCTGCCTGTATTGCCGGTCCCGAACTCAGGGGTAAGGAAACACATCAGAGTACACCCGTCAGGAGAATATATCCTGCCATCCTCAAAGACATAGCCTGAATCAGGGTCGAGGTCGGACAGAGAAGACAGGACAGGAGTCGCTATCCCGAGAGGGTCACGCATCACATAGTCCTTGACAAAGCTTCCGGCAGGAGAAAGCAGGACAGCCCTGTTGCCTTCCATGACCTTCCTGACATATCCGGCATCTGTCAGTGAATCCAGTCTTCTGAAATCCTGATCTTCGAGAAACACCGGAAGATGGCTGAAAACGAACTCGCTTGCCGCCTCCATGGCATCTCCGTCCACCCGGCACAGGAAATCCCTGACAAGATGATCTTCATCCCTGGACAGAATCCTGTGGGCCAATGTGTCTGCCGCCTTCGCAAGGACATCATGATCGGGAACCCCATCCTTGCAGTCGAGCATGAAGACAAACTTGTCACTTACTTTCAGATTGTCGAACACCTCGGCCATATTGCCGGAATCCGCGTCCTGAGGGAGGAACGAAGTGATGTTCTCGTCAAAACGCAGATTGACAAGGGAAAATCCCATAAGAATGACAGAGACAGCAAGAAGAGAATAGAACAGAACCCTGTGCCTCTTGAAATATCCGTATAGCCGTACTGCAATCTCCGTCATTTCTTCCTCCTTACAATTGACAGCATGACAGCGCATATGCCGGCGCAGGCAGAACTTGCCGCAGCGGCGAATGCTATTCCTCCGAGAATATAGTCCACCAATATGTTGCCTGCATCGGTAAATGTCATCTGGAATCCTGAAAACGGCATCTGATGTCCGAGAATGAGACATCCTGTCCAGCAGCTGCAGAATATTATGAACGGCATCAGAGGCGCGATGCTGATCAGTGTGAACGCCCCTGCCACGAGAGTGTTGAGTTTCAGGATATGCGCGAGAAATACGGCAGTCACGAAATGGTATCCTCCGAATGGCAGCAGACCGATGAAAATGCCGAGCCAGAACGACAAGGTCAGCTTCAGATTGGAATCCTTGACATGAAACAGGTTGTCATCAAAAAACTTGCGTATCCTGGACCAGGAGATTTTCCGCAGAAGATTCCTAGGCCATATGTAGACAAGGCATATCAGCACGAGTATGGTGTTCAGGATGCTTATCCTGGTGAAATCCCTGAAGGGCTTGAAATGCGACACCCTTTCATCTGCCGGAGGATAATATATTTTTACCGGAATATTCACCACGCTGATGCCGGACCATGCCGCAAACACTATGGATTCGAGTTCGAATTCATAAAGGGAAGTATAATACCATCCTGAATAGTTCTGTCTGCCCAAAGGATATGCCCTGAAACCGCATTGGGTGTCTTCCAGCCTGATGCCTGTCTCAAGCCTGTACCAGAAATTGGAGAACCTGTTGGCAAATGTATTCCTCGCAGGCATGTTTTCGCTCGCAAGGTTTCTCGCGCCGACTATCAGAGATTCCGGCATGGAGATTATCGCCTCTACGAAAGAAGGTATGTCCGAAGGATAATGCTGTCCGTCCGCATCCATGGTGACCGCATATTTCCATCCGCACCCGGCTGCCAGGACGAGGGCATCTTTCAATGAAGCCCCTTTGCCCTTGTTGGTGTCATGCCTGAGACATGTCCTGCCTCCGATACCCGCCTCCGGATTGTCCCCGACAGACCTGAAGCCGAAAGTCGAAAGGACTGCCTGAGTAGCATCGGTACATCCGTCATCCACGACAAGTATGTCGGAAGCATATTTTATAAGGTCCGCCATGAGTGTCCCCAATGTCCTGACATTGTTGTATGTCGGGACAATTACGATCGCATGTAGCTCCTGAAGCTTCTCCTTGCATTCCCTCGGACTCATCATCATGGCTGCACCTGTCTGAATTTTATCTGTTTATCCTTGAATATGAACATAGTATAGTCCTCCTCGCCCTCTTTCATCCTGAAAGAGACAAGAGACATGTCTTCCTTGTCGATGATGACTTCCAGGTCAGCCCCATTCGATCTGGAGGAAGAGATGTCCAGCCTGTACTCGTCACCTCCGTCATAGGCTTCAATCCTGTATGATGACACTTCACCTGAAGAAGGCACACCGCCCGTCCTCATCAGATCCATCAGCATGGAGAACCGTCTGTCCGAAGATACCTTCCTCGTAGTAGTCTTGCCTTCTGACGAGAATGACAGTTTATTTCCAGTGACCGATATGGTGTACTTTTCGGGAGAAATGTAGCTGATGACAACGGTATCAGGGGCGGAATAGCTGTATTTACCTTCCGAAATGGCCTTGTCTTCAAGAATATCCACATACTTTTCCTGGATGAAACTGCAGCGGATGGAAACCACATCCGAATTCACCTCGTTGAACCTGCTGATTATCGGCAAGGGATCCCCTGCCGGCACCCATTTTTTCTCTGCCTTCAGACAGAAGGATGACAGCAAGATGAAAAGTATGGATATGACAGACCTGACCATATGCGCAAAAAAGTATGCAAAAATAACTAAAGTTTGTCCAATTCTTCAACAAGAGCTTCAAGAAGTTCCGGAGAATGCCTGAGCCTGTCATGAAGGAGCACCGCAGAGCCTGGCTTTGCCTTCCTCAGGATTCTTTTCACGCATTTTCGGACTGCTTCAGGCACATCCTCATCCTTCAGGGAGTCTCTTACTGTCACAGTGTCATAGCTCCTGACATCCCATCCGACCACCTTATGCCCTGTCTTCTTCACGGTCCTGGCAATATCCGGATTCGTCACCCCGAACGGAGGACGGAAATACCTGTCAGACAAAGCCTCATGACAAACTGCCCCGAGAGCATTGCTGATGGCAGAGTCACATGCCTTCAATTCAGAGACGATACATGGGACTCCCGAAAGTGGGAAAAGAGGAGAATGATGAAAGGTATGGTTCCCTACAACATGTCCTTCATCCACCATTCTGCGTACAAGTTCAGGGTGTTTTTCCGCCTTGCTGCCGATGACGAAGAAACATGCCCTGATATTGTGCCGTTTCAGGATATCCAGAATCTTAGGTGTGGTCACAGGGTCAGGTCCGTCGTCAAAAGTGAAAGTCACCTTACCTGCCGCGCACGGACATTTGGACAGCTTGACCCATACACCTGATGAAATACAGGCACAGGACCATACCAGGAACGCAAGCACAGCAACAACAGATATAATGATCAGGACCAGCATGATTCCCATTTAATCGGATAGTGTATCCTGATAATACCGGTACAGTTCCACCGCCGGAACGATATTGCCTGCCATATCCCTTGAAGAATCACAGTCCGGACAGAGGAATGTTTCCTCCGGCACAGACGGTCCGTTGCCCTCAGAAGATAGCAGGAAAGCCACAGCCTCTGGAGCAGGGATATACTGTTTGCCGAGCCTGTGGAATACCTTGTCTGAAGAAGGAGTATTCTCGTCAAAAGCCACGACAAGGATATTTTTCTTTCCCTCTGAAAGACACAGATACGCATCCAGAAGGGCAGACCTGAAACTCCTGCCGCCGTCAGCATATGTCATATTGTACTCCCGGATTCCTCCTGCGAGAGCTATCTGCCCGGCTATCGTATTGAATGTGGAATAGATGAATGCAGACGGGTTCAGCATCGATTCCTCCCTCTCTATCATCTCTTTCATGAATTTCTCGGTATCAGCGAGGCAGCCCAGGGCGGTGGAAGCTATGACTGCATCCGGTTTCACTCCATCAGCACTGCCGACACACCCTGAAGCGGCTGCAAGCCCCATCCTGACAATGCGGCCTATCCTTCTCCTGAGGTTCGCATCAGGGATAATCTGCCTGTAATCGGGCTCTTCCCCTTCTGACATGGAGACCCTGCAAGCAGACCTGATAATCATTGTAACACCTTCTGTCATATGCATATCCGTTTATCCGACATTGCTGTCATCCGTTTTGGAGAAAACAAGGGATGAATTATTGCCTCCGAAGCCGAAACTGTTGGATACTATATGCTTCAGAGATATACCTTCGCCTGATGCCATATATGGACCCGTTCCTATAGCGGGGTCGATGTCCGAAAAGCCGAGACTCGGCCACAACCTGTTTTCTTTCAGCATCACAGCACAGAAAACAGCCTCAATCCCTTCTGACGCTGCAAGTGTATGCCCGATATAACCTTTGAAGGAACCGTATCTTGCTTCTGCTCCGAAAAGGCGGTGGATTGCAGTCCCTTCAGCGAGATCATTGCCGGGAGTACCTGTCCCGTGGGTGTTGACATAATCTATCATGGACGGTTCAAGACCTGCCTTCTCCAATGCCTGTGACATGGAATCAAACGCCCCTTCCCCATCTGCAGAGCTGCCTGTCTGATGATATGCCTCGTCTGTCCCTGCCCATCCGCTCAGTTCACAATACGGCACGGAGCCTCCATGTAGAGAAGACGCACTTTGCAGAACCATAAAACCTGCACCTTCACCGAGATTCAGTCCGTCACGGGAAATGTCGAAAGGCCTGCAGAGGGATGCGGACAAAATCCGCAGGGAATTAAACCCGTTCATGGTAAAACGGCTCAATGCATCAGCTCCACCTGCAATGACAGTGTCGAGAAGTCCGGCCGAAATCATCCTTGCCCCGAGCATGATTGCATTGCCGGCAGACGAGCATGCCGTGCTCACAGTGATTGTAAAGCCCTTTATCCCGAGCCGCTTTGCCACAAAATCAGTCGAAGCGCCGCAATCATGCATCCTTATCATGCGTATGTCCCCTCCTGCTTCACAGTCATGCCGGAAATCTTCATAGAAATCCTCGGTCAGGTCCATTCCGCCTACACTTGTCCCCAATATAAAGCCCGTCCTGCCGCCCGACAGGGCAGAACTGTCAAGCCCTGCATCCTCCACTGCCTCCCGTGCGGCAAGCAGGGCAAGCAAGGCAGTCCTGGTGACAGGAACATCATATGCAATACCGAGACACTCCTTCAGCCGGGCATTCCCGACCCCGACTTCTCCGACCGGCACTGCAAGCCTTGTCCTCAACAGGGCAGGTTCGGGCCTGACAGCACTTGTGCCGGAAGAAAGAGTACGGATGTTCTCTTCCACCGTCAATCCGGCCGCCGAGACAGCCCCGAGACCCGTCACCAGAATCTTTCTTTTCATTTTTTATGGGCGATGATGTATTCTGCCATTGTCCTCACTGAAGAAAAGACCTCTTTACCTTCTCCAGGCTTGGACAGTTTGATGCCATAATCCCTCTCCAGGATCAGAATCAGTTCGAGAGCATCTATGGAATCCAGTCCGAGTCCCTCTGCCCCGAAAAGAGGCTTGTCAGGGTCTATATCTTCAGGCTGAAGATCTTCAAGATTCAACGCTTCGATAATCTGCGATTTGAGTTTTTCAATAATCTCTTCCATATTCTTGATGTTTCATATTTTTTCTATAAGTTCGAAATCAGCGTCGTACTCTCCTCCGAGATATTCAAGCCAGCCGACAATACAATATTTCGCCTTGGACGAAGCAAGCACCATCCGGGCATACTCCTCCATGCCTTCCTTGTCATAGGAGGACGAAATAAAGAAAGTGTTATCCCCCTTTATCTTGTGCCGGATGGAAATTTCTCCTGACGCCACATTCGGCAAAGTATACACAAAGACTGCAGGACTCGCTCCCGGACCTTCCGTGATATTGCGCAGATGCTTCAGGTCAGAATCGAGAGAAGCGCTCCTGTTCTGGAGTATGACAGCCATATCCTCCGGAGAGAAGGACAATCCGTCAAGAAGCAAATGGGAAGCTATATACCCGAGCTTGCTCATGTCATCCATCTTGTAGAACTTCATGTCATTCAGCCCGAGAGCCTTGTATTTCTCCCTTATGAAAGAATGGAAATCGCCTGCTCCGCACATTTTCACATCTTTCAGTTTGCGGAATCCGGGCAATGGTTTCTCCTCCATGTCCCGTGCATACTCCGGCAGGCTCAGGACTATGGCTGCATTGCATCCTCCGAAACCGGAAGCAGTCTTTATGCAGTGCCGCATCCGTACCTGCCTTGTCATGCTGCTGACCGACAACGGCACAGGGACTCCGAGGGAAGCGAACCCAGGTGTTCCCCACACCTCCCCGAGAAGCAGCTGCCTGATACAGAATACAGTTTCCACGACTCCGCTTGCCCCAAGGGTATGGCCGATATATGGTTTCAGGCTCTGGACAGGCTTGTCTGAAAGACCGGCAAGACCTACGGCTTTGGATTCCATTTCATCATTATATACTGTGGCGGTCCCGTGTAGGTTGACAAAAGAGATGTCTTCAGCAGTAACTCCTGCATCCTCCATCGCATCCCTCATGGCGAAATACAGGCCATCACCTGTCCTTGACGGTCCGGAAATATGGTTGGCATCGTCACTGACCGACCCTCCCGACACTACAACGGGAGCAGATGCCCCGTCAGCGCAGTCTGAAAGGATCACTGCTGCTGCGGCCTCCCCGAGATTGAGTCCGTCCCTCGATGCGTCATACGGTCTGCACAGAGAAGCGCTCAATGAACGGAATGATGCAAAACCGCTGGCAATGAACCTTGAAATGGTGTCTACACCGACAACAGTGACCTCGTCATATCTTCCATATTCAATCATCCTCTTGGCCACAACTATGGAAGATACACCTGAAATGCACGCATTGGAAACAGTAAAGACATCTTCAGGATGATACCCGAAATGCCTTCCTATCCTTTTGGCAGAACAGTCCAGAAAAACTTCTTCAGGAAGAGCGGCGGTATTTTCAGGCGCAGCATCGAGGATGCCGATATTGCCTTTGGTGGATGAGAAAATCAAGGCCTTGCGCCTTTCCGCAGCGCCGTCATGGCGACTGACCTTTCCTGCAGCTTCCGAAACGGCTGCCACAGCAAGGGACTCCGTCCTTGTCATCCCGTCAATATCTCCTTTGAAATCCCCTACAAGTCCGCACATCACGGGGAGATCATTGCCCGTCTCATCTTCCACAAGACCGGAATGCAATGCCACCCCAGTCTTCCCTGCCCTGACAGCCTCGACATTAGTCCAGGTACCTGCACCGAGAGATGTGACCATGCCGTCCGCTACTATGTATACCTTTTTCCTTGCCATCGTACTATTCAGTTTTTATTGCCTTGCAGCAGAACAGGCTGTGTGCATATCCGAGCCCGTCAACAATTCTCTCCACCTCCAGTCCGCCTGCCCCGATAAGCCTGCACAGATCTTCAGAGTTGAACATCTTGCTGTTGCCGTTTGCCATGGCTGTGAAATAAACGCTTGTCTGTGCCAGGTCAAAGGAAGCAGCTGCGTATTTCTGCCGGTCCCAGACTGTTTCCATTATATATATCCTGCCGTCCGGATTGAGAGCCTTGACCGCCCTTGAAAGGATGGAAACGACCTGGTCCTCTGAGAAGCAGTCCAGGAACTGGCTCATCCACACCACATCATATCCTGAAGGCAGACTTTCTGCAGACTGGTCCAGGATATCCGTACAGAATGTGTCGATCCTGTCGAAGCCAGGCCTGCCCTCCGACTGGCTGACCAGCATGCCTATCTGCCCTGGAAGATCCACCACAGTCACCCTGACATCAGGGTCATAGCCGACACATTTGAAGGCCCATTTGCCGGTATTGCCGCCTATATCCATCAGTCTGGACGGTCTGGAAGCAAAGACCTCCGGCAGAGCCTGGTCGAAAGCCGAATCCGAGTAGAAATGATCGAATCCGAACCAGCTGCTCTTCTGCCCTGCAGCAAGCTGGGAAAGGCCTTCATAGATTGTATTCCACTGTCCGAGCTCGGCAAGACCGGCAGGATACCCCTCCTTGAGAGCTTCATCAAGGTGGAACATGCCTTTATAATTTATGTCATGGTTGAAATCCATATTTACCTTGACCATGGGATCGGTAAGGATGAACCAGCCTGTCTTCGACAAAAAATATCTCGAATCCCTGTACAGCACAGTTCCGGATGTAAGCGAAGATTCCATGAGGACCTTGACTGCATACTCCGAAAGCCCGCTCTTTCTCACGATGTCACCCACCGTAGCCCCTTGCGGCATATCCCTCAGATACTCAAAGATCCCTTCTTTCAGCATTATTCTCGCTACCTGGAACACGACCGGACCGAATGCTATGAAATGGGCCAGTTCCTGCGCCGTCAACGCCGGCAGCGTATCATTCTGATATTTCCTGTGTATCATTTGTCTGAATATAATTTCCAGAAATCATAATAATTGAACCACTGCATCGGATATTCCCGGACTATGTCCTCCAAAGTCTTGACATAAGCCTTGAAAATGTAATCCTTCCTGTCCTGCCCGTCAATGTACGGCAACACAGATTCAGGAGTCCTGAAGACGAACCTGTAATGCCTGCCTTTGCCGCGCATGGCAAAATAGAAGACGACCGGACATTTCATCTTGGACGCCAGCACGAAAGGTCCTTCGGGAAATTCCGCCTCCCTGCCCATGAAAGTGGCCGTCATCACCCTGTTCTCATGCATATAACGGTCTCCCTGGATGCACACCAGCTCTCCGCGGCGCAATGCTGCCGTAATGGAAATCAGGAAAGAGACATCATCCTCCTTTACAGGGATGACATTGTACTGCTGATGCCCCGTATTCTCGGAAATAACATCCTTGACCTGCTGATATTCATTGTCATACATGACGACATTGACCTTTGCGCCGTTCGGTCCGAAAAACGGGGCTCCCATCTGCCAGGACCCGACATGGGCTCCTATCACTACACATCCCTGCTTCTTCCCCACAGGCTCTAAAATCAGGTCATGCCTGTCAAACGAATATGTGAACCTGTCCGATAACCCCATTCCCGTCACGACCTTGTCGATTATTGACTGGCCGAAAGCATAATAGGATGACACCACTGCCAATGACGACCTGACAATGGAAAGACCGAGTATTTTCCTGGAATATACCCAGACGCTTTTAGTCCTTTTCGGAGCAAACGGGATGAAATACAGGACAACAAGACACAGGAAAGCATACGCAGCCCAAAGACCGAAAATCTTCACGAGCCTGATAAAGAAGAGATAGCCGAATGCTCCTCCTCTCGTCCTGCCTTCCCACTGCCTTGCCATGATTTTATCTGACAGATTTCTGCCGAATCACATCAAAAAGGTCTGCAAAAGTCTTGATTCCGGCAAAATCCTCCTTTTTCATCTTGAATCCGAAATTGTTCTCCACGACAACTGCGAGATCCACTATATCGAGACTGTCCAGATCCAATGTGGACATAAGAGGAGCGTCTTCAGTCATGAGATCCCTGTCCACTTCAAACTCTTCTGCCAGAATATCCCTGACCTTTTCAATCAACTGCTGTTCTTCCATAGAATTCATTAGCCAATAAACGAAACTTCAATCGGACCGCAAAGATACTAAATTTTATCAAGAACCAGTTCGACAAGATTTCTGACCATAGGCTTGTAATCAGGACTGCTCTCCTTGAGATGACGGTTGGCTATGATGCAGCATACAGTCCCTGCATTATGCCCGAGATGGGCTGCAATCCCGGCTATTGCCGAACCTTCCATCTCGAAATTGGTAATCCTCCATTCCCCGAATCGGAAAGACTCGAAAGTGTCGAGCATGTCAGGCATGGCAAGCGGCATCCTGAGCACCCTGCCCTGAGGCCCGTAAAACCCGGAGGCAGCAATCGTCATACCTTTGACCGTGCAGTCCGCAAACTTCTCCGACATCGCCTTTCCTGCCCTGACGAAATAAGGTACGGGCAGATGGCTGTCCCAGTGCGTATGCTTCATGAAAGCTTCGGCGATATCCGGGACAATTATCCTGTCCCTGTCCGCATACCAGTTCAGAAGGCCGTCACAGCCCACTGAAATATGTGAAAACACAAATGAACCGATAGGGATGTCGGGCTGGATAGCTCCTGAGGTACCTATCCTGAGGATATTCAGGGAGCGTTTCTCTTCCTTGATCTCACGGGTGGAAAAATCGATGTTGGCAAGCGCATCGAGTTCGTTCATCACGATATCTATATTGTCTGTGCCTATACCCGTGGACAGGACGGTTAATCTTTTCCCCCTGTACCTGCCTGTAACAGAGACGAATTCTCTGGACTGATGTCTGAACTCCTTGTCCTCCAGATATTCCGAAACCATGTCCACCCTCCCGGGGTCACCGACAAGAATAACATTGTCTGCGAGCTCCTCAGGTCTGATATGCAGATGGAATACAGACCCGTCGGGATTGATTATAAGTTCTGATTCTGCGATTTTCATATCATCGTTGTTTTATCCGTATCAAATGAGCGAATTTCAAATATAGGTTTTTAAGATGAATTTTCCTACTTTTGCCCTCCAAAATAACTGTGAAGACTATGTGGCAAAGAATCCAGACACTGTATCTTGCGATTGCGACAATACTGGTCGCATCCATGTTTTTCTGCAATTTCGCTACCATTCTCGGTCCTGAAGGGAGCACCGAAACCCTGAAATATGTCGAATACGGCAAGTTCAAGCCGTTCCTGCTCTTCCTGATAATGCTGATAGCGGCCAACGGGATAGCCCTCGCATCTTTCAAAGTCAGAATGCTTCAAATGAGGGTCTGCATCCTGACTGCAATCCTGCTCATCGCATTCCAGGCATGGATTGGAATTCTTGTCCTGCAGCACAGGGAAGAGATGGTATTCTCGTTTACCGCGGTATTCCCTTTAGTTGCAGCGATTTTAGACATCCTTGCCGCAAGGAACATATTCATAGACGAAGCCATCGTCCATGCGGCCTCGCATCTGCGCGGAAGCAGAAAGAAGAGGAAATGACAGGCGAATCCTACCTGCTTACGGAAAATCTGCTCAGGACATTCTCCATATAGGTCTTTGTTACCATGATAGGAGGTATGTCCATATTGTCGAGGTCGAGAAAATAGCCTTCGCTCTCTTTTCTCAGCACCTTGACCTTGTCTGAATTGACAATGTATTTCCTGTGGCAACGGATAAGGGAAGTGCCCTTGAAGCTGTCCTCGATGGTCTTGAGACGACATCTGAGCATGTATTTCTTCAGCTCTCCCTTGCTGTCGGTATACCATACCTTTATATAATTGTCGTCCGACTCGATGTAATACAGGCTTGAAGATTTTATGGAAAGCTTCAGGGATCCGCTGTTGTCAAACAGGGTTATCTGGCTCTCTACCCCATGGAAAGGCTCCTGGTCAGATGCGAAACCTTTGGAACTCATCAGGCGGATGGTCCTGTTCTTGTCGACTATGGCAAAATACATCCCCGCTATGGTATACGGAATAATCAGGCATATCACTCCATATAGGAATGCCTTGCCGAAAATCTGCAGAGGGGGCATTTCGGCAGGCTTCTGCACATCCACTGTCACGAAAGTATAGAAAATGCAGATAAGCACCACTTCAGCGAAACACCACAGGACATATTCGAGGTAGGTCATCTTGAACCACTTCTTCGAGTGGTACATCAAAATCCTGCTGGCAATAAGGATACAGATGGATATGGCCGCAAAACCGGCGGTAAACAGGAAAAATACCGAATCCCCCAGGCGGAACCATGCCGTATCCGAAAACGGGATGTAGATATTGAGGAAGACTATGGCAAACAGGACTGCAAAGGTGACAGTCGCTATGAGCTGTGTCTTCTCAAGAAAGTATTCCGGTATTCTTTTATTCATCGTGGCTGTTTATGGACAGCAAATATAAAAATTTTGCCACAAATAATCAAATTTCGCCACTGGAGTGTATAATTCTGTCCATATATGTCGAGTATTGCCACAAATATTTTTCCTTTACAATTAAGAGGATTATTTTTGCTCGGTTTTTAATGCATGACATATGAAAATTATTGGAACCGGGAGCGTGCTCCCCAAGAAGATTGTGACCAACGACATGCTGTCCGAATTCCTGGACACCAGCGATGCCTGGATCTATCCGAGGACAGGCATCAAGTACAGGCATGTGATTTCTGACGAAAAACTCGAAGACATGGCTGCAGAGGCTGCAAGAAAAGCCCTTGAAGATGCAGGGATGAAGCCTGAAGAGCTCGACCTGATCATCTGCTCCAATGTCGTGAACGAATATATAACCCCGTCCTTGAGCTGCATTATCCAGGGCGCGATAGGAGCTTCATGCCCTTGCCTTGACATCAACTGTGCATGCGCGGGATTCATCTACGCCCTCGACATCGCCGAGTCGCATTTCCAGGCCGGAAAGGTCAAGAATGTGCTCATCGTCTGCGCAGAGGAGCCATCCAGGATGACGAGCTGGAAAGACAGGAGCGTCTGCGTACTTTTCGGTGACGGTGCAGGTGCTGCCGTACTTACCGCAGGAGACAACATCAAAGGCATAAAGCTGTCAGCTGCCAGCGCAACCGACAAGCTGTACCAGAAAAGGGTGCTTGAGCCTACCCCATATATTACAAAGGAAGAGGAGTCGATTCCTCTCCAGATGAAAGGGCAGGACGTGTTCAAGTTTGCAGTGAAGGCATCTTCAGGAGACATAAAATTCCTGCTCGACAAACTCGGGCTCAAGGCAGATGATGTAAACTGGTATCTTCTCCATCAGGCAAACATGAGGATTATCAACTCTATCCGCGATTTCCTCGACCAGCCGGCGGAGAAATTCCCGACCAATGTGGAAAGCCACGGCAACTCATCTTCAGCGAGCTGCCCTATCCTTCTTGACGAATGCAGCAAGAAAGGAATGTTCAAGCCCGGAGACATCCTCGCACTGAGCGCATTCGGTGCAGGATTCATTTCAGGGGCGGTGATCCTCGAATGGTAATCCGGGGATATGCCAGAATTTAACAACAAACATTTAGCAAGATGATCAAAAGTAGAATTTGTGAAATATTAGGTATCAAATACCCTATAATCCAGGGAGGTATGGCATGGATTGCCGATGCATCGCTTGCAGCGGCTGTCTCCAATGCCGGAGGACTTGGACTCATCTCGTCAGTGAATGCAGGCACTGAAGCTGTCAGGAACGAGATAAGGAAATGCAAGACATTGACTGACAAGCCTTTCGGAGTAAACATAATGCTCCAGGCTCCTAACGCTGCCGAAATAGCGCAGATGGTCATTGAGGAAGGTGTGAAAATCCTTACGACTGGAGCAGGCTCTCCTGCCCCGTATATGGAGGCTTGGAAAGCAGCAGGAATACATGTGATACCTGTCGTGGCTTCCGTTGCCCTTGCTCTGAAGGTACAGGCTCTCGGAGCTACGGCTCTTGTGGCAGAGGGAGCTGAATCCGGAGGACATGTGGGAGAGCTCCATACCATTTCTCTTCTGCCGCAGGTGGCTGACGCCGTAGACATCCCTGTAATCGGAGCCGGTGGAATCGCTGATCCGAGACAGGCTGCAGCAGCATTCATCCTCGGTGCAGACGCCATACAGGTGGGTACCCGTTTCCTTTCTGCAGAAGAATGTACCGTCCACCAGAATTACAAGGAGAGAATCCTGAAGGCTACGGACATTTCCACCATCGTCACAGGAAAGACACTCGGACATCCTGTCCGCTCCCTGAAGACACCGTTCTCCAACACTTTTGCCAAGATGGAGGCAGATCCTGAAGTAAAACCTGAAGAGATTCTCGCTTTCGGCACCGGTGCCCTGAGAAAGGCTGTCAAGGAAGGGGATCCAAACGGAAGCTACATGGCCGGCGAGGTGGCAGGAATGGTCAACAAGATTGAGCCTGCCAAAGCGATAGTGGAAGACATAATCCTCGGAGCAGAGAAAATTCTGAAAGAGGCTTCAACAAAATATATTGGATAAAACTTAAAACTGTTTATAATGGAAAATAAGAGACGAGTAGTCGTGACAGGTACTGGCGTAGTCACCCCTGTCGGAAACAATGTCGAGACTTTCTGGAAAAACCTTCTTGAAGGTGTCTGTGGAATCGATTTCATCACCGCATTCCCTACTGACGATCTTCCTGTCAGGATTGCTGGAGAAGTCAAGGACTTCAACCCTGCCGAGTACGGCATCGAACCTGCATTCGCAAGAAAACAGGACAAATTCTCTGTCTATGCTGTAGCTGCAGCATACCAGGCAATGAAACAGGCAGGACTTGACGCTTCCGAAGGTGGCAACATTGACAGGTTCAGGCTCGGAGTCTATGTCGGTTCAGGCATCGGCGGTTTCTCTGTACAGTACAAGGAGACAGAAAAGATGATAAAGGACGGGGCAAAATGGATCTCACCTAACTTCATCCCGACAATGATCTCCAACATGGCTGCAGGAAATATCGCCATCAGGAACGGTGCCTGCGGGCCATGTGTACCTATCGTGACAGCCTGCGCCACATCGACCCACACTATCGGAGAGGCATACAGGGCAATTCTGCACGGATATGCTGACGCAATCATTGCCGGAGGAGCTGAAGCAGCTACCATTCCTCTCGGAATAGCAGGATTCGCAAATGCGAAAGCCCTTTCAAGGGCAGAAGACCCTAAATACGCTTCCCTTCCGTTCAACGCAAACAGGGGAGGTTTCGTAATGGCAGAGGGAGCCGGAATGCTCGTTCTTGAAGAATATGAGCATGCAAAGGCACGCGGAGCACACATCATCGCAGAAGTATGCGGATACGGCAACACCTGTGACGCATACCATGTGACTGCACCGAGACCTGACGGCACCACCCAGGCAGCAGCCATCAAGGCAGCCCTTGACGAGGCCGGATTCGACGCTTCAAATGACAACCTTTATATCAACGCCCATGGTACCGGCACAGCCCTCAACGATGCTTCAGAGACCAAGTCTTTCAAGCTCGCACTCGGAGAGGAAGCCGCACGCAAGGCACATATCAGCTCCACGAAGTCAATGACCGGCCATATGCTCGGTGCAGCAGGCGCAGTGGAAGCAGTTGCAGCAGTGCTTGCACTCGAGAACGGAATAGTTCCGCCGACCATCAACCTGGATACTCCTGATCCTGAATGCGATCTGGACTACACTCCTAACAAGCCAGTCAAGACAGACCTGACAATCGCAATCTCCGACTCTCTCGGATTCGGAGGACACAACGGATGTGTAGCATTCAGAAAATACTGATTGAACAGAATACTGAAACCTGAACCTTTTAATCAAGATTTTTATGAACAGAGACGAACTTAAAGAATATCTTCCTCATCGCGAGCCAATGCTTCTCGTAGACGAGATCGATATCGACGAAGAAGGTGTCGCCCATGCCAAATATACCATCAGGGACGACGAATTCTTCTGCCGCGGACATTTCCCTGGCAATCCTATAGTTCCTGGAGTAATCCAGTGCGAGATTATGGCACAGAGCTGCGCCCTGCTTGTCAAAGATCTCATCAAGGGGCACACGACCCTCTACAGCGGTATAGACAATGTGAGGTTCAAGAACATTGTCCGTCCCGGGGACACCTGTGAGATTACGGCAAAACTGATCAGCCAGAGAGGAATGATGTTCTTCTGCGAAGCCAACCTTAAAGTGGATGGCAAGCTTTGCTGCAAAGGCAACCTTTCCTTTGCTTTGGTATAGTTCCGGGCACACACGGAATTACGGGAAATGAGTCGGACGCCTGGTCCGGCTCATTTTTTATGCGTTGGAATGCAGGCTGATTTTGCAATATGAAATATCTTGCATACCTTTGCAGCCGCTATGGAGGATATGACCTATGGTGCTGACTCCGGCCGGGTGTGCTTGGTAACCACCCGTAACAATTAAAACAAGGACAATATGGACAATATTCAATCCGGCAGACAGAAGCTGTCTGTCTCTTTTCTGCTGATGGCAATTACATTCAATGTATGCCTGATAGCATCAAATCTGTTCGAGACCAAACTTTTCATGGCAGGACCAGTGGCCCTGACCGGAGGTGTGATCATTTTCCCTATCTCCTACATCATCAATGACTGCCTTGTGGAGGTCTGGGGATACAGGAAGGCGAGGCTTGTGATCTGGAGCGGCTTCCTCATGAATTTCTTCGTGGTCGCTATGGCACAGATCGTAAGAATCCTGCCGGCTGCACCTTTCTGGGACGGAGGTCCGCATTTCGACTATGTGTTCGCAATGGCTCCGAGAGTGACTTTAGCCTCGATGATGGCATTCCTGTGCGGCTCTACTGTCAATGCGTGGATAATGAGCAGGATGAAAGTGGCTTCCAAAGGGAAACGGTTCTCTCTCAGGGCAATAGTGTCTTCAATCGGAGGAGAGACAGTCGATTCGCTGATTTTCTTCCCGATAGCATTCTGGGGGCTCGGGGCAAAGGAGATGCTCCAGCTGATGCTGACCCAGATAGTGCTCAAGACAATGTACGAAGTCATCATCCTCCCTGTAACCAACATAGTTGTACGCAAGCTGAAAAGATTCGAGGGAGTAGACACATTCGACGAGAGGATTTCATACAATCCGTTCAGGATATTCGACATATGATATGCACAGACATATGTGCAGCAATCCAGACATCTGACATACAGCAATTATGGAAAGAAATAAAGCTTTGGTAGTGTTCAGCGGAGGACAGGATTCCACGACCTGCCTTTTCTGGGCAATAAGGAACTTCAAGGAAGTCCATACGATTACATTCACCTACGGTCAGAAACACAGCGCAGAAGTGGATATGGCAAGGGAAATTGCAGGCATGGCCGGCGTGGATTTCCATCTCGTGGACATAGGGAGAATCGCATCAATCGGACGCAATTCCCTGACCGACAGTAGCATAGCCATGGATCAGGAAAAACCTGCCGACAGCTGTCCAAACACTTTTGTCCCGGGCCGCAACCTGTTCTTTATCAGCATTGCAGCAGTATATGGAAGAGAAATGGGAATTTATGACATAGTGACTGGCGTGTCGCAGACTGATTTCAGCGGCTACCCCGACTGCAGGGACTCGTTCATCAGGTCCCTCAATGTCACTCTGAACCTTGCCATGGATGAACAGTTCGTGCTCCACACCCCTCTGATGTGGATAGACAAGGCTCAGACATGGGAACTTGCAGACAGGCTCGGGGTGCTGGATCTCGTCAGGGAAAAGACTCTCACATGCTATAACGGGATTCCTGGCGACGGCTGCGGACACTGTCCGGCCTGCAAACTGAGAAATGAAGGACTGAAAAAATATCTTGACAGCAAAAAGAACCAGAATGGACAGGACTAAAGACAATCTGACCGCACTCGGAAAGAAAACCGAATATAAAAGCGACTATGCGCCAGAAGTGCTTGAAACTTTCGAGAACAAGCATCAGGGAAACGACTACTGGGTAAGGTTCAACTGCCCTGAATTCACAAGCCTGTGCCCAATTACAGGACAGCCCGACTTTGCTGAAATCAGGATCAGCTACATCCCCGACATAAAAATGGTGGAAAGCAAAAGCCTGAAACTGTATCTGTTCAGTTTCAGAAACCACGGAGACTTCCATGAAGACTGCGTGAACACCATTATGAAAGACCTTATCAGGCTGATGGACCCGAAATATATAGAGGTCACAGGCATTTTTACTCCAAGGGGAGGAATATCGATATGGCCATACGCCAACTACGGCAGACCAGGCACCATATACGAAAAACTGGCGCAAGAGCGTTTTGCTTCGCACCAATGATTCGTCCATCAATCCGGGAAAATCCGGGGACCTGGCATATGAGTCCGCCTATCTGATATTTGCAATGCTGATAATGTCGGCGAAAACTCCTGCGGCAGTAACGCTTGCGCCTGCCCCGTAGCCTTTTATCTGCATAGGATATTCTTTGTATCTCTCAGTGGTTATGAGGATTACATTGTTGCTGCCTGCAAGATGGTAGAACGGACTTTCCGATCCCACTTCCTTGAGTCCGGCTTCCGCCTTCCCGTTGTCCATGGTGGCAATGAATCTCCAGCATTTCCCGTCCTCCGCGAGCTTCCTGCGGCGTATCTCGAAATCCGCATCAAGCTCAGGAAGGCTTCTCCAGAATTCATCGAGGCTGCCTTCAAAATATTTTTCAGGAATAAAGAGGTGTTTCTCCACATCCCCGAGCTCCACATTGTATCCGGCCTCGCGGGAAAGAATGACAATTTTCCTTACCACATCTATTCCGCTAAGGTCAATCCTCGGATCAGGCTCTGCGTATCCTGCTTCCATAGCCATCCTGACAGCCTTGCTGAACGGGATATCCTCGCTCATCTCGTTGAAGATGAAATTCAATGTCCCGGACACGACGGCCTCTATCTTCAATATCCTGTCTCCGCTGTTGATCAGGTCATTGATAGTGTTTATGATAGGCAGGCCTGCCCCTACATTGGTCTCGAAAAGATATTTCACCCCTTTCCTGAGAGCCGTGGACTTCAGGTCAAGATATTTCGAATATTCCGATGATGCCGCTATCTTGTTGGCTGCGACAACGGAAACATTGTGTTCGAGCAATGTCTTGTATATTCCTGCTATCTCCGCATTCGCTGTACAGTCCACAAACACGGAATTGAACATGTTGAGTGAGAGAATCTCGTCCTTGAACACTTCTGGCGACGCGACATTTTCCGAATGCTCAAGCCTATCTTTATATGTGTTCAGGTCGATTCCTTCCCTGTCGATGACATAGTGTCTCGAATTGCTGATGCCTATTACCCTGAGCTGCAATGACTTTTCCTTTTTGAGCCTTTCCTGCTGCAGTCTGATCTGGTCTATGAGGCTGCCTCCGACAAGCCCTGTTCCAGCAAGGAAGACATTGAGGACCTGATAATCCGACAGAAAGAATGAATCATGGATGACATTGAGCGTCTTCCTGAGGCTGTCGAGAGAAACCACAAACGAGATGTTGGTCTCGGCAGCACCCTGGGCACAGGCAATCACATTGATACCGTTCCGTCCGAGAGTCCCGAAAAGCTTGCCGGCAATTCCGGGAGTATGTTTCATGTTTTCCCCGACAATGGCCACAGTTGCCAGATTGCCTTCCTGCTTGATCCTGTTGATCTCCCCCATTCTTATCTCCTGGGCAAATTCTTCAGAAAGGACCTGCACCGCAAGGTCGGCATCCGCATTCCTGACACCTATGGATGTAGTGTTCTCGGATGCTGCCTGCGAGACGAAGAACACGCTTATTCCAGACTTGGCCAATGTCTTGAATATACGGTAATTAACACCTATTACGCCCACCATTCCAAGTCCCTGGATAGTGATCAGGCATGTGTCGTTGATAGAAGACATTCCCTTGATCAGGCGGGTATTATCCTCCCTCGTATCCTTCCCTTTGGAAATATAGGTTCCTGCAGAAGACGGATTGAAGGTGTTCTTTATCTTGATCGGAATATTCTTATGGTATGCAGGGAAAATCGTAGGCGGATAAATGACTTTTGCCCCGAAATTGCAAAGCTCCATTGCCTCCACAAAAGTAAGATGGCTTATCGTGTAGGCATTGCTGATAATACGGGGATCCGCTGTCATGAACCCGTCCACATCTGTCCATATTTCAAGGGCATCCGCATTCAGGGCCGAAGCAATGACTGAAGCAGTATAATCCGACCCTCCCCTGCCGAGATTTGTCACATCGCCCGTGGCCGTATCCGTACTGATGAACCCGGGAACAATCGACACATGCGGCAGCCGTGAGAAATATTTCAGAATAAGCCTGTCAGTTTCGGGAAAATCCACGATATGCTTGTTGAAATATGGCTTTGTCTTTATGAATTCCCGTGAATCAAACAGAGTCGAATTATTGACCGTACCCGCCACAATCACGGAAGAAAGCCTCTCCCCGTAGCTGACAATGGCGTCCGAAGTCTTCCTGGAAAGATCCTTTATGAGATATACTCCCCTGTAGATATTGGAAAGTTCATCAAGCAGACCTGATACTTTCGCGACTACACTGTCCACCATCTCGGGCATGACAGTCTGTTCGATCTGACGGTAATGTCTTTCCGAAATGGCAGCGAGCTCGCTTTCATACCCGATGTCTCCTGCCGCAGCTGTCTTTGCCGCCGATATCAGCCTGTCGGTAATCCCGCCAAGGGCCGATACCACGACTATAACATCATCTGAATAAGATTCTATGACTTTCTTTGCCTGGAGAAGACCTTCGGGCGAGCCGACAGAAGTCCCTCCGAACTTTAGGACTTTCATGTATGATCAGTATAAGTTCGTTTATTGTCTACCGTCACTCGGCAGCTTTAAGGCGCTCTGCATTTTCTGCCACCTGAAGCTGGTCGAGGACCTCCTGTATATCTCCGTCCATGAATGCCGGCAGGTTGTACATCGTATAATTGATCCTGTGGTCGGTCACCCTTGACTGCGGATAATTGTATGTACGGATTTTGGCTGAACGGTCTCCCGTAGACACCATTGTCTTCCTCTTTGCGGAAATCTCGTTCAGATATTTCTCATACTCCATGTTATACAGTCGTGTACGGAGCTCTGCAAGGGCCTTGTCGAAATTCTTGAGCTGGGATTTCTCATCCTGGCACTGGACCACGATTCCTGACGGGATATGTGTCAGGCGGATTGCGGAATATGTGGTGTTGACGGACTGTCCGCCAGGTCCTGAAGAACAGAATGTATCCTTCCTTATGTCATTCATGTTCAGCTCGATGTCAAATTCGTCCGCCTCAGGGAGCACGGCAACTGAAGCGGCCGAAGTATGGACCCTGCCCTGAGTTTCAGTCTGAGGGACGCGCTGGACGCGGTGGACACCGGACTCGTATTTCAGCACTCCATACACGCCATCGCCGCTGACCTTGCAGACAACCTCCTTGAAACCGCCTGAAGCGCCTTCGGACTGGTTGGTTATCTCCATTTTCCATCCTCTTCTCTCGCAATACTTGCTGTACATCCTCAAAAGGTCTCCTGCAAAGATTGCAGCCTCGTCGCCTCCTGTGCCACCCCTGATTTCGAGAATGGCATTCTTGCTGTCCTGAGGGTCCGCAGGAATCAGCAGAAGCTTGATATCCTGCTCCATCTGAGGAAGTTTAGGCTCTATTTCAGCAATCTCCTCCTTCGCCATCTCCCTGAGCTCCTCATCCTTCTCGTTTGCTATGATATCCTTCGCCGACTCAAGATCCTCAAGCATCTTCTTGTATTCAGCACCTGCCTTTATGATAGGTTCAAGCTCCTTGTATTCCTTGTTGAGCTGCACATATCTTTTCATGTCCGAAATCACAGCAGGGTCTGAAAGCTGCTCCTGCAGCGAACGGTATTTGTCCTGAAGGCCGAGGACCTTCTCCAAAAGTGAATTTTCTGCCATCTGTAGTATATTACTTATTTTCTTCCTGTTCCTTATTTTTCATAATCACCGGCTCCACCGGACGGTCCGGATAGAGGGACTTCACATAACAGCGGCGGCGCATGTAAAGTTCATTTTCATACTTGCTCCACACATTCACCGCAGTATTGGTCTCTATCTGAGGATTTGCTATCGCCCATTTGGCCCCGCATTCACGGTACTTCTTCGCCATGATGCAATGGTATACGGAAGACACACCGCTATGCTGCCACTTCGGGGCAGCCCCGTTGATCATCAGGTCAAGCACAGTGTAGTTCTTAATTGCCTTCAGGAAATGGATCCATCCGAACGGGAACATTGACCCTTTTGCCTTCTGCAAAGCCTTGGATATAGAAGGGAATGATATTCCGAATGCCACCACTTCCCCATTCTCGTCCTGCAGGAAGCAGCAGAGTTTCTTGTCTAGCAGTCCAAGGGTCTGCTCCGCCTCCTCTTCCATCTCCTCCTCGGTGAACGGGACGAAATTGTACACCGCTCCTGCAAAGCTCTCGTTGTACATCTCGAAGAACTTCTTGACCAGGGACTTGTCATGCTTCAGGGAATCGATATCCCCTTCCGTAAGTTTGTACCTTTCCATCAGCCTCTTCGCAATATTCTGCATCTTCTCAGGGACTTCCTGGTCAGCCGCCATCTTGTACTGCAACCAGTCGCACTCCTTCTCATATCCGAGAGAAGTGACCAGATCGTTGTAATACGGGTAGTTGTAGTAGCAGTTGAAAGGAGGGATGTTCTCGAAACCTTCCACCAGCATTCCCTGCTTCCCGAGGGTATTGTAATACAAAGGCCCGTGTATCTCGGTCATTCCCTGCTCCCTGGCCCATGCTTCGGCAGTCTCTATCAGCAGCCGTGCCACTTCGATGTCATTCACGGTATCGAACCAGCCGAACCTCGCCCTCTTCTTGCCGTAATATTCATTGTATCGGGGATTGACCATGGCACATATCCTTCCCACAACCTTGTTGCCGTCTGTCACCATCCACATCTTGTGGGGACAGTACCTTGCAGTCGACACAGTAGTGAGAGACTTGACCTGGTCCTGATGCAGGGCAGGCACATATTGAGGACAGTCCTTGTACAGGATATCCGGGAACTTGATAAACTTCATCAGGTCCTTCCTGCTGCGGACCTCCACAACCTTATAATCTGCCATAGCTCTATATTTAATTGCTCAAAGGCATCCGGCCGTTCTCTCGGCAAAATGCACAGACTGCAAATTTACGGAAAATCTGCGGAATACTGCAAGAAAAAAGACAATGACTGCTGTTCAGTCACGACAGCCGGCAAGCAGACCTTCCACTACGGCCTGGGCGCAGGCACATCCGAACACTGCCGGGATATAGGATATCGAGCCGACCTGAGACTTCTTGTTGAGATCGTCACACGGCACGATGGCATCCGTATCCGCAAGCTCTTCAGAAAACACCACCTTGAAGCCTTTCGGCACGCCCATGCGCCTCATCCTCTTCCGCACCACATGAGCCAACGGGCAATTGTATGACTTTGAAATGTCAGTAATCCTGATCTTTGTCACATCCGACTTCGCCCCTGCCCCCATTGAAGACACCACAGGGATATGATTGTCCATACAGTATTTGATAAGGGACAGCTTGGGAGCGACAGTGTCTATCGCATCCACCACAAAATCTATCTGCCTTCCGCCGAGGAGAAAAACAGGAGACGACGGTCCAGGGTCTTCTACAGGTGAGCCGTCACTCTTATATGATGGAGTAATATATTCCTGCAGCGTAACCAGGTCGAGATCCTGGTTGATGTCCAGCAGCCGCTGTGCAAGCACTTCGCATTTAGCTTTCCCGACAGTCGATTTCAGGGCAAGTATCTGCCTGTTCCTGTTGCTGTCTGCAACTGTGTCGCTGTCTATTACAAGCATATGCCCGACTCCTGCCCTGACGAGCATCTCTGCCGCATATCCGCCCACTCCGCCCGCTCCGGCCACCACGACACGGGCAGAAGCGAGCCTCTCTATCCCCCTGTCGCCTATCAGCATCCTTGTTCTGAACTGCCAGTCTTCAGCCATACCCCAAACACTAAAGTCCTTTTGCCTTCGCCTCGTCCCAGATGGCATCCATCTCCGCAAGAGTCATGTCCTTGAGATCCCTGCCCTGGCGGATGGTATGTTCCTCCAAATATGTGAAGCGTCTCTTGAACTTGGCACATGTCCTTTCAAGGGCGGTGTCTGGATTGAGTCCGTACAGACGCGCGGCATTGACTACGGCAAACAGGAAATCTCCAAGCTCCACCTCGGCCCTGTCATAGGCAGCCTTCTTTGCAGACCCGTCATCGCCCGCAGCATCCATAGCATCGAGTTCTGCCTGATATTCAGAGAGTTCCTCCTTCACCTTGTCCCATACCTGAGACTTGTCCTCCCAGTCGAATCCCACTCCTCTTGCCTTGTCCTGCATCCTGTATGCCTTCAGAAGCGGAGGCAGGGCGTCAGGGACTCCCGAAAGAATCCTCTTGTTGCCGTCCTTCTCCTTGGTCTTGAGCATCTCCCAGTTGCGCATGACCTCTTCCGCATCAGCCACCTTTGTCGTAGAGAAGACATGGGGATGACGGTAGATCAGCTTGTCGCAAAGAAGGTTGATCACATCCGCGATATCGTATTCGCCTTTTTCCTCACCGATCTTGGAATAGAAAAGCACATGCAGGAGCACATCACCGAGTTCCTTTGAAATATTCTTGCTGTCATCCTTCAGAATGGCATCGCTCAGCTCGTATACCTCCTCGATGGTCTGGGGACGGAGCGACTGGGTGGTCTGTTTCCTGTCCCACGGGCATTTGACCCTGAGTTCATCAAGGATGTCGAGTATTCTTCCGAAAGCTTCAAGTTTTTCCTGTCTTGTATTCATGATAATTCAGTTTGCGACGGCAAATTTAGACTTTTATATCTGAAATTCTAAACAAATTATCTATATTTGGAAGCCAAAGAAATTCTTATGAGAAAAGATATCCGTTTCGTTTCGGCCGATGAAGCTGTAAAGGCCGTCAAACCAGGAGACCACATCCATCTCAGCAGCGTTGCTAGCGCACCGCAGGTATTGATCGAAGCACTCTGCCGCAGAGGAGAAGCAGGAGAATTGAAAGATGTCAGGATACATCACCTGCACACCGAAGGCCCAGCCCCCTACACAGACCCGAAATTCAACGGAATATTCTTTCACCAGGGATTTTTCATAGGGGCGAATGTGCGCCCGAGCGTCCAAAGCGGATACTCAGACTATATCCCTGTAACTCTCAGCGAGACCCAGAAACTGTACCGTTGCGGAGCACTGAGGTGTGATGTAGCGATGATACAGGTCTGTCCTCCCGACAAGCACGGTTTCGTTTCACTCGGGACTTCCGTCGACGCCACCCTTGCCGCGATAGAATGCGCCAAGACAGTGATAGCGGTAGTGAACAGCAATGTCCCGAGAGCATGGGGACAGGCCATGATCCCGATGGACCTCATCGACATTTTCGTGGAGGACAACACTCCTTTGAAAGAAGCCAGGTTCTCGCTTCCTGACGAGACCGAGACGGCAATCGGGAAACATTGTGCCGAACTGATTGAAGACGGGGCATGTCTCCAGATGGGTATCGGGGCATTGCCAAATGCTGTCCTGGCACAGCTTGGAGGGCACAAGGACCTTGGTATACACACAGAGATGTTTGCCGACGGAGTGCTCAAACTTGTAGAGGCAGGCGTAATCACAGGCAAGAACAAAGTCACCGACAGGGGCAAGCTCGTTTCCACATTCCTTATGGGCTCCCAGAAAGTATATGACTTCATCGACGACAATCCTATGGTTGCGATGATGGATGTCGGATATACCAATGATCCAGAAATCATCTCGAAGAACCCTAAAATGACTGCCATCAATTCGGCTGTACAGATAGACATAACAGGGCAGATATGCGCGGACTCGATAGGGACCAAGTTCTATTCGGGGACAGGAGGCCAGATGGATTTCATATACGGGGCCTCACTCTCGAAAGGAGGGAAGGCGATAATCGCGATGCCGTCCGTCACCAAAAAGGGAATAAGCAAAATCGCCCCGACCCTGACTTCAGGAGCAGGGGTAGTCACTCCGAGAGCCTATGTACATTGGGTAGTGACCGAATACGGAGCTGCGGACCTCTACGGAAAATCCATGCAGGAAAGGGCAAGACAGCTTATCAGCATAGCCCATCCCGACCACAGGGAAGAACTCGACCGCGCGGCATTCGAAAGATTCGGGAAGCACTATTATTCGTTCTGATCCATCCTGACTGCGACAGACGCAACAGTGGCCCTGGTGTATCTGACAATATCCTCCGGGGCTATTTTCAGCTGAAGTCCACGGATTCCTGCACTTACATAAATATAGTCAAAATCCATTGCGGTTGAATGGAAGTATGTCGGAAAAGGCTTCTTCATTCCCACAGGAGAGCAGCCACCCCTGATATATCCTGTCAACGGCAGAAGTTCTTTCATGTGGACAAGATCGCACTTCTTGTTTCCGGATATCTTCGCCGCGGCCTTGAGGTCGACCTCACAGTCCCCCGGCACTACACACACGAAATGCCCTGTCCTGTCACCTGTCAGGACAAGAGTCTTGAAAACCCTCTCTATCGGCTCTCCGAGCTGGCTTGCCACATGCCCTGCAGCAAGATCATTTTCATCGACCTCATAAGGAATGAGCTCATACCTGATTCCTGCCTTGTCCAGAAGACGGGCAGCATTGGTTTTCTGCAGTTTCATAATCAGTTGCCCTGCATATAGGCTTCGAAGCGTTTGGCAGTGTTCAGCTCCGCCTCCTTGGTGGACGCGGAAATCACCCTTGTGGTAATCTTCGATGCCGGCTTTGAAATAATACGCACCATGTCCTCTGTCTTTTCAGGATTGGAAAAGACAGACTTGCTGAAGAACATTCCTGCGCCGATTGGGACCGGAACGGAAGAGACATCCGCAGGATGCACGCCCCATACGGAAATATAATCCTCCCCGTACGAGACTTTAGCCCCCTCATGGTAATTCACACCTGTCAGGAACATGACTTTGGTCCCGTCAAGCACTTTAGCCGTAACCTTGGCCTCCCTGGACTTTTCAAACATGTCGATTCTGATGGAGACATCGATGGTGTCTCCGCAATAAGGCACTCCATAGGCTATCATCTCCGCATATGAACCTTTCGGAGTCTCCCCTACCCGGGCCGTCCTGCCTTTTGTTGCCGTAAGTTTCACCTCCTTGTCTCCGTCCCACAGGGCGATTCCACCGAGACCGACAGTCTTTCCAACCATATATTCATCGCATCCTGCCCCATGGAGAGACTGCGCCAGAGAATCAGGATACCACCTGTACTTTTCCAGTTCCATCCCACGCCCTGTCTTGGAATACACATCTATCGCACCGCTGTCATTGAAATATATCCGCAATGCCATATGGGAATTCTCTACCGCAGGACCATGGTGTCCGACCTGCCTGTACTGGTCGGCCTTGTCCGACACTATCTCTTCAACCTGAGTCCCGTCCTTTTTCCAGAAAAGGCTCACAGCGGTCTGGGCACAAATGTCAGAACATGCAATGGAGCTGCCTCCCAATGCAAGCACCGAAACCAACAATATCCTCAAAGTCTTCATATATGTCATTTTGCAGCTATTGACGGTTCGATATGAATCGAAATCTGGGTTTCAGGTCCGAATTTCTGCCTTACGGCATCCTCAACTTCAGTAGCAATCATGTGGGCCTCATCCACAGTGATATCAGGGGCAACCACCATGTGCGCTTCGATAATGATGGACAGACCGCTGCGGCGGGTCTTCAGCTCATGGAAGTCTTTCACCCCCTCCACAGACATCGCAAGAGAGACTATCTCCTGCTCCATGTCTTCAGGCAGGGACACATCCATCAGCTCTTTCATCGACGGGACTGCCATCTTCACAGCCACGACAAAGATGGCGATGCTGATACAGCAGCATACAAGCGGATCAAGAATCACCCATTTGTCCCCAAGGAATATGGCTCCTGCTATACCTATCAGCGAACCTATCGAGGAGAAGGCGTCAGAACGGTGGTGCCAGGCATTTGCGACAACAGCCGGACTGTCAGTTGACTTCCCGACCGCAATAGTATACCTGTACAGGATTTCCTTGGCTACTATGGACACCACAGCAGCTATAAGGGCCACATACCCGGGCTCAGGGATCGTACCTCCACGCAATACGGAAGTGATGGACTTTAACCCTGACGCCATCATCTGGGCTGCCACAACTACAAGTATAAGGCTGACAATCAATGTAGCCAAGGTCTCGAATTTACCGTGCCCGTACTCATGGTCCTTGTCCCTGCCCTTGGAAGAAATCCTTACAAATGCTATCACTATGACATCGCTCAAGAGGTCAGACAACGAATGCACTCCGTCCGCAAGCATGGCCGCACTCCTTCCGAAAATCCCGGCTGCAATCTTTCCTGCCGACAGGATTACATTCACCACCAGCCCTACAAGGGTCACTTTCATTATCTTCTTTTCCCTCTGCGGAGTGTTTACTACATAACTGTCCATATAATTGTCGTTTGGTTTAATCAGTCCTGTTCAAAAAAGGAGAAATGGACATTGCCGTACTTTTTCTCCTTCACAAAAAACCTGTGTGCTGCAAATGAATGGTCAGCCGAATGTTCGAGAATAAAATATCTCTCGGGATAAAGCAGACCTGCTTCAAAGATGCGGTCCGGGAGAGTATCGATCCCCTCCATGGCATACGGAGGGTCAGCAAATACCAGGTCGAACTTGAGCCTGCATATGTCAAGGAAATCGAAGACATTGTGCCTTACCACCGTAACATTGTCAAGCTTCAGCTTCTCCGCCTGGCTTCTGATGAAATCCGCATTCTGCGGAGCCATTTCCACGCAATGGACACTCCCGGCGCCCCTCGAAGCGAACTCATATGAAATCGCACCTGTACCTCCGAAAAGGTCAAGGACAGCCAGCCCATCGAAATCATATTCATTGCCAAGGATATTGAACAGCCCCTCCTTGGCAAAATCAGTCGTCGGACGCGCCTTGTAACCTGTCGGGGGTTGTATGGTCTTGCCTTTAAGTCTTCCTCCTATTATCCTCATACCTGCTCAACAGACCTGAAATACTGAAACAAAGAAAGCCTCTGGTCTTCAGTCAGAGGTGTCCTGAAATAAATGTCCGAAACCTCCGGATTCATCTGGAACTTTTTCAGCGCCATAAACAGGAAGTATTCAGCCGTAGTGAAATCAGGTGCCCGGAAAGAATTGCACAGCTTCATTTCCCTGTCCTGCACGACCACCAGATAAAGCCTGTCCCCGTCATAAGATGCCGCAATCCTGTTGTGTTCTTCAATCTTTTCAGAAAGACGCAGAAGATGATACATTTCCGGAAGAAAGTCTTCTCCTGCCCGATGGGCATATATCAGCACGGCGTCATAATACGGGACACCTACATACGACACCTCGTCAGCA
Organism: Candidatus Cryptobacteroides faecigallinarum; assembly: GCA_017695015.1. Classification (GTDB taxonomy): domain Bacteria; phylum Bacteroidota; class Bacteroidia; order Bacteroidales; family UBA932; genus Cryptobacteroides; species Cryptobacteroides faecigallinarum. The sequence continues at coordinate 38,313 of JADIMD010000116.1, forward strand.
TCATCTATCACAGCCGTCTCTACAAGCATTGCCCTCGCCGACGACGGTTCAAAGAACTGCGCAGGGACGAGGGCACACTTATAAATAAACAGCCTGCTGCTATTCCCAGTTTCCGGCATTGTTGTTAGGAGCTGTTACACTTCCCACCTTCAAACCAGGATAACGGCCTGTATCTTCTCTTTCAGCATCAAGATTGATCCTCAGCTGGTTGTCAAGACCCTGAAGGAGCTGCTTGTAAGGCATGCTTGCCTCAAACAGAGGCACATTCACTCCTGAAACCCTCTTGACAGCAGATTCCATAATGATGGAGTCTCCGCAGAAAGGTATGAAAGCGAGCGAATCTATGCAGAAGTCAGGACGGCCGTTGAACAGAGTGTCCTTGACCGGAATCTCGTTTTCGATAGAGAACACAAGGTGCTCGCCTTTCACATACAGCTGAAGCATCTGCTGAGGAGTGATCCTCGGATTGCGCCTCTTGAGTTTCTGCGTGTTGACAACTGCAAGCGAGTCGTCGTTGGAGCCGATCTGCATCACGACCTTGAGAGTGCCGTTGTTGTAGAAATCCTTGAGTGAATCGATGGACGGGGTGAAATGTCCGGTCTCGCTCTTGAATGCCACCTGAAGATCGCGGATATCCTTAAGTCTCTGGATTGCCACCGCTTCGCGGGCTTCCTTCTGTTCATTGAACCTGATAGGCTCCATGATACTCTCTACGATAAGATAGACCAGCCCTATGATTATGATAGGGAGGATCAGATAGGAAAAAATTTTCTTGACCATTTATGTATGCGTTTTGTTTATTCCAAATTCCGGACAAAGTTAAAAATTTGATTTATCAAATGCAATATAATTTGTAATTTTGCAACCGAAATAAAGACGGAAATGAACATTCTGGACAAGAGGGACATTTCTTCGCTGACAAGACTGACAGGCGAAGCATCCAATGTCACAATTATAGTACATATGCATCCCGACGGAGATGCCGTCGGCAGCGGGATAGCCATGCTGGCATACCTCATCTCCACAGGAAAGGATGCAGCCCTGATTCTGCCTGACAGATGCCCTGCGTCACTGTCATTCCTGACAGATGGCAGATACAGGGACAATGTCATAGTATACGGAGACCATCCGGAGAAAGCGGCTGACAGGATATTGTCCTGTGATCTCATAATATGCCAGGACTTCAACTCATTCGCCAGGGCAGGAGAAGCCGGAGAAAAGATTGCTGAAAGCAAAGCCGTGAAAGTCCTTATCGATCACCACCTCGACCCGGACAGAAGCTGTTTTGACCTGTGCTTTTCCGAGACGGAAGTGTCATCCACGGCCGAACTCCTGTACAACATCCTGATGTCGCTTCCTGAAATCGGGCACGACGCCCGGAAGCTTCCACTTGACACCGCCACCGCCCTGATGACGGGAATGACGACAGACACCAACAATTTCGCGAATTCGGTCTTTCCCGGCACTCTCACCATGGCTTCCGAACTGCTCGCGGCAGGAGTTGACAGGGACATGATCCTGGAAAACACTTTCAACAGCTACAAGGAATCCCGGATACATCTGATGGGATACCTGCTCGACCGCTGCATCAGGATAACACCTGACGGGGTGGCATACATGATCCTGAAGAAAACCGCCATACGGAAGTTTTCCGTGCAGGACGGGGATACGGAAGGGTTCGTAAACATTCCCCTCTGCGCAGGGAACGTGAAGATGAGCATATTCCTGAAAGAAGACGGAGACAGGTTCAGGGTTTCAATCCGGTCGAAAAAGGGCATATCCGCCAACAGGATCGCAAAAGAATTTTTCAATGGCGGCGGACATGAACTGGCCTCAGGCGGCAAGCTGATGATTCCTGACGATGTAAAGAACGCAGGAGAAGCGGCTGCCTACATAGAAAAAGTCACACATATATTCATGAACAGATGATGAAATACGCAACATACATACTTTCCGCCATTGCTGCATATGCTTCCCTGTGCGCCTGCGCCAACCAGAGTCTGGAGACGCATTTCAATGACCAGGAAGAAGATATAGCCGACTATGCATCCGCAGCCAGGTTCGTCCAGTGCGAATTCATCCAGTCGGTTGACGATGAAGGGAATATACACTACACCAAGGAAACGGTAGATACCATTGCCCCGAGAATCACCCACATGGAAATGTCCACAAGGCTGACAATAATCTCCGGGTCAGGCGCTCCGCTTTCAGAATCAGGCACAGCTACAGTCTATTATGCAGGCTATGTGTTCGATTCAGGTCCGGAATGGGCTGACTTTACGAGAATCAACCTGGACGGCACAGGATTGGTCTGGCTGATATCCACCCCATACAAGACACTGAATGTCCAGTCCTCTGAAAACGGTCCTGTCATCAGCGGCTCGCAGAGTTCCAGCGGACTCACCATGTTTGCGACAAACCATTATGCCACAGCGTCGCTGTCCGGATGGTCGCTTTCGGATGGAGACTATTCCCCTGTCAGCATCAGCATGTCCGACAAGGAT